>JAGLQP010000479.1 GCA_023136785.1 Spirochaetales bacterium | reverse complement strand
GTCCTGAAGAGCTATCTAAGCAGTCTTGGCTACAAGGTTCGGGACGTGGGCTGCCACTCTCCGGAGAGCGTCGACTATCCCGATCTCGCCGCTGCCGTGGCTCGTAAGGTCGCCGGCGGGGAGTGCGAGCGGGGCATCATGATCGACGGGGCCGGTATAGGGTCGAGCATGGTCTGCAACAAGGTCAGGGGCATCCGGGCCGCCCTGTGTTATGACATAAAAACTGTGATAAACAGCAGGGAGCACAACAATGCCAATGTGCTTACCCTCGGCGGTCCCTTACACCCCCCGGACGAGCTGTGTCAGATGGCCAAGGTGTGGCTGGAGACTCGATTTGCAGGCGGGCGGCACTGGCCTCGGATCAACAAGATGATGGCTGTAGAGAGAAGGTAGAATTATGAATACACAGGAATTGGTGGATCAGATTACCGGCCAGGTTCTGGCCAAACTGCGGGAATCTTCAGGCGGAAACGGGTCGGGGGCCGGGCATCAACAGCCTGGGGCGACCGTCGGTCCGGCGGCAGCAGAAGACGCGGTGAAACCTGCGGAGTACCGAGCCTTAAGTCCCGCCGACCTGGCTCGCTATATCGATCATACCCTGCTCAAACCCGAGGCCACCCGGGAGCAGGTCGACAAGCTCTGCGCCGAGGCGGCGGAGTACCACTTATACTCGGTCTGCGTGAACACGACCTGGACCGCCTACTGTGCCCGCAGGCTTCGCGGTACGGGAGTGAAGGTCTGTACGGTGGTGGGTTTTCCCCTCGGTGCCATGGACAGCCGCAGCAAGGGGTTCGAGACCCGCGGAGCGGTGGAAAACGGGGCTGATGAGATAGACATGGTGATGAATGTAGGGGCTCTGAAATCGGGGGACCTCAAAACCGTTGAGGAGGATATCCGCTGGGTGCTGCGGGCCTGCCGGCAGAACACGTTGCTCAAGGTAATCATTGAATGCGCCCTACTCAGTGACGAAGAGAAGGTCTTGGCCTGCCAGATCGCCAAGCGCGCCGGCGCCCATTATGTGAAGACCTCCACCGGATTTGCCTCCTCCGGGGCTACTGTGGAAGATGTCGCCCTGATGCGCAGAACCGTGGGACTGGACGTGGGGGTCAAGGCCGCCGGGGGGATTCGCAGCTACGAAGATGTGCTGGCCATGATTCAGGCGGGGGCCAGCCGGATCGGCGCCAGTGCGAGTGTGGCGATCGTTACCGGTACGAAAAGTCAGTCCAAGTACTAGCCTCGGCAGTGTGGAGGAAAGTCCAATGATCGATGAGGTTCAAGCCCGTCAGGAGATCCTCGAAGTGGGGAGAAGACTGCAGGAACGTTTCTTCGTGGCGGCCAATGACGGCAATATCAGCGTCCGCCAGGGGACGGGAGAGATCCTGATCACTCCTACAGGTGTGAACAAGGGGGACATGAGCGCAGAGATGCTGCTCAAGGTCGACGCCGAGGGCAGCGTTCTCAGCGGCAGCTTGAAGCCCTCCTCCGAGATGAAGATGCACCTGGCCGTGTACCGGCAGCGCGCAGACGTCCAGGCGCTTGTGCACGCCCACCCTCCGACCGCTACCGGTTTTGCCACCTCGCGAATCCGTCTCGATCAGGATGTGATTCTGCCTGAGGTCGTCTTCGGGATGGGCAGAATCGGTTTCTCCGAGTACGGCACACCCACGACTCACCAGGTGCCCGAGGCAGTGTCCCGGGAGATCGCCGAGTGTGATGCCGTGTTATTAGCTAACCACGGTGCCTTGACCGTGGGATCTTCGCTGATGCAGGCCTACTACCGCATGGAGACTCTGGAGATGTACGCCCGTATCCGGCTGGTCACCATTCAGCTCGGCGGGCCGAAGGCTTTGAGCGACCCGGAGATCGAGGAGCTTTTCCACGTCCGGGAGCAGCGGGGATGGGGTCGATCTGCCGGCCTCGAAATCGATCCTCAAGCGGTAGAAGCTATCAGCCAAATCGTACTGCAAGTGCTGCAAGCCCAAGGAGCCGGCTCCAGGCTCTGATTCTCCCGCTTCAGAAAAACAATGCCGCATCTGCCGCAGGTAACATGTTTCTTTCTGTGGTAGTCGCTCACCATCTGCTCAATGGACCGTATATTATCGGGCTGTCTTC
>JAGLQP010000478.1 GCA_023136785.1 Spirochaetales bacterium | reverse complement strand
GGGATCCAAAGTAGCGGGGTTCGAAAATCGGAAAAAGATCTACGACGAAGTGCTGGAGCTCATGGCCCGGGAAGTTCCCTTCATGTTCCTGGGTTCCAACTACGAGTTCAACGCCATGGGCACCGATGTGTACGATTTCCGCATCACCCCGAAGCTGGACACTTTCGACTTCCGCTGGACGGAGTTGAGATAGACGGTTCGCAATATCTATGCTTCGAGGTTCGGCAGCCAATCGGCTGTACTACATCGCAGTAGCATTTCTTTTGATTCTGGGAACCGCCGCAGTGGTGGCTCCCAGGATCGCTCCCCACGACCCGGTGGCGCAGAACGTCGAGGACCGATTCCACTCACCCAGCCTCACCTACCCGCTGGGTACGGACAACTTCGGCCGGGATGTCCTGAGCCGAATCATCTTCGGCTCCCGGTCGGCATTGCTGGTAGGAATAGTCTCCGTATCCATCGCCACCACTGTGGGAATGATCGTAGGTCTGGCCGCCGGATTGGGAGGACTCTGGACGGACAACACCCTGATGCTGCTCATGGACAGCCTCCTCTCTTTTCCCACCATCCTTCTTGCCATCACCGTTGTGTCTTTCATGGGCTATGGCCTGCTCCAGGTAATGCTGGCCATCGGGATCATCTACAGCCCGGTTTTCGCGCGGCTGGTACGGGCGGAGACACTGGCCCTGCGCAACGAAGGATACGTTGAAGCATCCCGTGCTCTGGGCACCCCGATTCTGAAGATCGTGTTCAAGCACATCATCCCGAACCTGCTCGGCCGGGTGATCGTGCAGGCTTCGATCACCTTCGCCCTGTCTGTGGTGATCGAAGCCTCCCTCTCCTACCTGGGCCTGGGCACCCAACCGCCCACGGCAAGCTGGGGACTGATGCTCAAGGACTCTCGGAACTACCTCGTACAGGCTCCCTGGATGGCTCTGTATCCGGGGCTGGCGATCGCTTTGACCGTGCTGTGCTTCAACATCATCGGGGACACCCTGTCCGAACGACTCAACCCCCGTCTTCAGCAGAAGTAAACTGTTCCTCATGAAGATCGGGATACTCTCAGACATCCATGTTGATCTGAACGGAGGCGAGGCCGTGATCAATGGACTGCTCGCAGCCATGCTTCGCCAAGACGTTGAGGCAATGGTGATCGCAGGTGATGTCTCCAGCGATTACCGAGTAACCTTGGATAGTCTCGAGCAGCTTCAAGAGCGCTCCGGGATACGGATTCTGTTCGTTCCAGGCAACCACGACATCTGGAACGAAGCTGATCCGGACATCACGGCCTGGCAGGCCTACGAGGAGTTGGAACGCTTTCCGGGAAACCTGACCAGAGGACCGCAGGAGATATCCGACGGTTGGACGATCATCGGCGATCTGGGCTGGTACGACTACTCCTTCGGCGGTTCCCAGTATTCCCGGGAAGACTTCGATCGTATGCAGTTCGGCGAGCGCGTCTGGCAGGACCGGATCAAAGCAATCTGGGATCGTCATACCCTGGAGATCCACCGCACCTTCTATGAGAAACTCGACACACAGCTCAAGAGAACCAAGGTCTCGAGGTGTTCCGATTCCAGCAAGCGTAAAATCATCCTGGTGACCCATGTGCTTCCCCGGAAGGAGTTCACGGTTCAGCGCCCCGATCCGGAGTGGATCTACCTGAACGCCTTTCTTGGAAGTCCGGAGTACGGGGAACTGGCCCTCGACCACGGGGTGCGCTACTCGATCTGCGGCCACGTACACTACCGCAAACAGGTGACGGTAAACGGCACCCGTTTCATCTGCAACTGCCTGGGCTACTCAGACGAGTGGATGTGGAGCCGGGATCCCGCTGCCGAGATCGACCGGGCCTTCCTGACCCTGGATCTGGAATGACGGACAACTCAAATCAACCCTGAATCTCCGTTCAATTTCAGAATTGCTGCACCACCATCGGACAATGCCGGCAGGCCCAGGAAAGCAAACCGCCCTTGGCGAACCGCGACCGGCGCATGAAATGGCGTATGAAAGCAAAGTGTGACAGAATGGAATCGAAGAAAAACAGAGGACGATTGGTCTGAGGAATTTCGACGAGCCCGCCTTCGCGGCGTTCTAAGAGAGCTATTTTTGGT
>JAGLQP010000477.1 GCA_023136785.1 Spirochaetales bacterium | reverse complement strand
ACGCCCTTTCTTTCTATCCGCGATGTGCACAAGCATTTTGGTGGCATCAGAGCGGTTGACGGTGTTTCTTTTGAAGTGAGTACCGGTCGTATTACCGGCCTTATCGGTCCCAACGGTGCCGGCAAAACCACACTGTTCAACCTCATCACGGCGATCCACAGGTTGGATAAAGGTGAGATCGTTTTCCTGGGAGAACGGATCGACGGACTGCGCCCCGATCAGATCTTTCAT
The DNA here is from genome assembly GCA_023136785.1 of Spirochaetales bacterium. GTDB lineage: Bacteria > Spirochaetota > Spirochaetia > SZUA-6 > DRHE01 > JAFGQJ01. The sequence goes on along the minus strand of JAGLQP010000477.1, from coordinate 1,904 downwards.
AAAAAGGTCTTTAGAACGTTTCAAGTCACCAGAGAATTTCAGCAGATGACAGTACTGGAAAACCTCATGATTGTGCCTCCGGAGCAGGTGGGGGAGCGGATTTGGTACACCTGGTTTCGACAGGGTTTGATCAGAAATCAGGAAAAGGAGATACAGGACAAAGCCCTGGAAATCCTGGAGTTTACAGATCTGATTCCCCTCAAGGATGACTATGCCGGAACCCTGTCCGGGGGTCAGAAAAAACTGCTCGAATTGGCTAAAAGTATGATGGCCGATCCTGAGCTTGTCCTTCTCGATGAACCCGGTGCCGGAGTGAACCCGGTCTTGATGAAAAAATTGGTAGATAAAATACGAACACTCCAGGAAACAAAACAGATGGCCTTTCTGTTGATTGAACATGATATGGATTTGATCATGAGCCTCTGTGATCCGGTGATTGTGATGAGCGAAGGAAAAAAATTGGCGGAAGGTACACCTGAAGAGATAAAAAAAGATGAACGGGTGTTGGAGGCATATCTCGGTGGCCAGTACCGATAATATCATCTTGAGAGCCGAGGACATCACCGTCGGTTATGGCGAAATGGACATCCTGTACAACGTGTTCATCCATCTGAAGTTCGGTGAGATGGTTGCCATTATTGGTCCCAACGGTGCCGGAAAGTCGACCCTTTTAAAGGCGGTTTTTGGTTTTCTAAAACCGAAAACGGGCCGGGTGATGTTCAACAATCTCGATATCACCGGAATGAAACCCGATAAAATCGCTAAAATTGGGATAAGCTACGTGCCTCAGGTGGAAAATGTATTTCCTTCACTGACCATACAGGAAAACCTGGAAATGGGTGCCTTTATAAGAACCGACGATTTCCGCCCCAGACTCAACGAGATGTACGAGCTCTTTCCGGTGCTTAAAAAGAGAAAGCAACAGAAGGTCGGTCACCTTTCCGGCGGCCAACGACAGATGGTCGCCATGGGCAGAGCGTTGATGTTGGATCCACAGGTCCTCTTGTTGGATGAACCTTCGGCGGGACTGGCACCTAAGTTAGTTTCCATGATTTTTGAAAAAATCAAAGATATTAATTCCACCGGAGTGGCCATGGTCCTGGTCGAACAGAATGCCAAGGAAGCACTTTCCATGGCTGACCGGGGATATGTCCTGGTTTCAGGCCGCAACGCTCTGGATGGGGAAGGTCAGGCGCTTCTCCAGGATAAAGAAGTGGGCCGACTCTATCTCGGGGGATAATGTGTTAGAACTGGTGGTTTATGGAATTGTTTTGGGCAGCATTATCTCACTGGGGGCCATCGGACTGTCGCTCGTATACGGTATTCTGCAGTTCGCCAATTTTGCGCATGGTGATCTGATGACCATGGGGGCCTACGTCGCCCTGTTCCTGATAACCGGACCGTTGGCCTGGATCGGGATTAATGATCAAACCTTTGGTTCTCTGTCCTTTGGCTGGCGAATGGTCATCAGCTTTCCTATTTCCATGCTGGCAGTGGCGGGATTGGCCATAGCCATGGATCGAATCCTCTTTCGCACATTGAGAGAAAAAGGGAGCAGCCGTGTTATCAAGGCTATGTCCGCCTTGGGTGCCTCCTTTATCATTCGCATGACGATCATGATACTGTGGGGCGCTGATTTCAAATTCTATCGTCCCGGGTTGATCCGACCGGCTCTCAAGCTGCCCTTCAATGTCAAAATCAGACCCGATCAGATTCTCATCCTGGCGGTAGTCATCGTATTGGTCGTAACGCTGCATCTGTTCTTGAAAAGGACCAAGCTGGGCAAGGCCATGCGGGCTACTTCGGATAATATGGATTTAGCCCGTATCTCAGGAATCAACATCGAACGGATCATCATCTGGACTTGGGGGATCGGCGGTGCTCTGGCCGCAGCGGCCGGTATT
>JAGLQP010000476.1 GCA_023136785.1 Spirochaetales bacterium | reverse complement strand
CACCGTGCCGGCCTACTTCAACGACGCTCAGCGCCAGGCCACCCGCGACGCCGGACGTATCGCCGGACTGGAAGTTCTGCGGGTCATCAACGAGCCCACCGCGGCAGCTCTGGCCTACGGGTTGGAGAAGAAGACAAACGAAACCATCATGGTCTTCGACCTCGGAGGCGGTACGTTCGACGTATCCATTCTCGAGGTAGGTGACGGCCTGTGCGAGGTTCGTTCCACCGCGGGGGACACCCATCTCGGCGGAGACGATTTTGACAAGGCCCTTGCCGATTGGCTGGCCGCCGAGTTCAAGAAGGAACAGGGTGTCGACATCCGTAAGGACCGGCAGGCTCTGCAGCGGCTCTACGAGGCGGCGGAAAAGGCCAAGACCGAGCTTTCCGCAACCGCCCAAACCGCGGTGAACCTGCCCTTCATCACAGCCGATGCAAGCGGTCCCAAACACCTGATGATCAATGTGACTCGATCCCAGTTCGAGCAGCTCACCCGGCATCTGGTTGAGCGTACGATGGGCCCGGTCAAACAGGCCCTTAGCGACGCCAAGTTGAGCGCGAAAGAGATCGACGAAGTGGTTCTGGTCGGGGGTTCGACCCGGATCCCGGCGGTACAGGAAATCGTGAAAGAGCTGACCGGCGGCAAGCAGCCCAATATGTCCGTCAATCCCGACGAGGTGGTTGCTATCGGTGCAGCGGTACAGGCCGGCATCATCCAGGGAGATGTAAAGGACGTGCTCCTGCTCGACGTCACTCCCCTTTCCTTCGGTGTGGAAGTCCTGGGCGGGGTCATGACCCGGGTCATCGAGCGCAATACCACCATCCCGGCCCGCCGTTCCGAGGTGTTTTCCACAGCCGATGACAACCAGACGGCGGTGGATATCGTTGTGCTTCAGGGAGAGCGATCCATGGCCCGAGACAACCGGACGCTGGGGCAGTTCAAGCTCGAAGGAATCCGATCGGCGCCCCGGGGAATCCCTCAAATCGAGGTCGCCTTCGACATCGACGCCAACGGGATCCTCAACGTTTCAGCTAAAGACAAGGACACGGGCAAGGAGCAGAAGATCTCCATCAGCGGATCGACCAGCCTGGACCAGGGAGAGATCGACAGGATGGTGCGGGAAGCGGAGTCCAACGCCGTGGAAGACAGGCAGCGCAAGCAGACCGTGGAGGAGCGAAACCAGGCGGACAGCCTGGCCTACCAGGTGGAAAAGGCTCTGGAAAATCTAGGCGACAAAGTGCCGTCCCACGAACGGGCCCGCTGCGAGCAGTTGATTTCCGATATCCGTCGGGCGATCCAGGAAGATGCTCCTTTAGAGCGGATCCGGGAGTTGAAAGACGAACTGCAGAAGGCCTCGCACAACATCTCCTCGGCAGCCTACAGCCAGGGCGGTGGTGCACCCGGTTCGTCGGACCACAGCCAGGCGGGCCAGGAAGGCTATAGAGCCTATGGCGGCAATGGGCAGGGAAATCAATCCGGAACCGCCACAAAAACAAAGCCCGAAGAGGACGATGTGATTGACGTTGAATTTTCAGAAGGGTAAATTAGAAAGTGAGAGATGGCGGTAAAATATCAGGACTACTACGAGATGCTCGGGGTCCCCAGGGATGCCAGCCAGGAACAGATCCAAACGGCCTACAGAAAATTGGCCCGCAAGTACCATCCGGACATCAACAAGAGCTCGGATGCGGAGGATAAGTTCAAGCGCATAGGCGAGGCCTACGAGGTCCTGCGGGATCCGGAAAAACGCAAACGCTACGATACTCTCGGCGACAACTGGAAGGCGGGGCAGGATTTCAGCCCGCCTCCAGGCTGGGAGTTCTTCAACTTTGACCAAGGAGCAAGGTCCCGCGCGGGCTCCAGAAGAGAGGGGCAGGGATTCGATTTCCAGTTCTTCGGCGATTTCGGGGAATCCCCCCTCTCCGGGTTCAGCGATTTCTTCGAGACTCTGTTCGGCGGCGGGACGGTAGGTTTAGGCGGTGCCGGCGGCAGGCAGGGCGGAACCCGCTCTCAAGCCCTGCGGGGGCAGGACCAGGAGGCGGAAATTACGATTCCCCTGGAAGATGCTTTCCGAGGGACCAAGCGGAGCGTTTCCTTAGAAACCATGATTCCCACGGCCGGCGTTCCGGCGGCCGGCGG
>JAGLQP010000475.1 GCA_023136785.1 Spirochaetales bacterium | reverse complement strand
ATGGAATCTGAAAGCGTGTCAACGAAACAGAGGCGGATAGCAGAGTTGGCGAGGATACACCCTGAGGTGAGCTTCACCTCTCTTGCCTATCACATCGATCTAAGGTGGCTGCATGGAGCTTACAAGCGTACCCGTAAAGACGGGGCGGTAGGAGTGGATGGGCAGACCGCCGAGGAGTATGCCAAAGACTTAGGCAACAACTTGAGGTCTTTACTTGAGCGAGCCAAGTCTGGAACATATGTTGCTCCACCTGTGAGAAGGAAGAACATACCGAAAGGGTCATCGGGCACTGAAACCCGTCCGATCGGTATACCCACCTTCGAAGATAAGGTGCTCCAGTACCGTGACCTTTCGGAATATTGCAGATCATCTTGCTTCAGCTTGTATGACGTGGCGATTTTCTCGCGTAACTCCACTTCCTTGCTTGAGGTAAGTGTGATCCAAAAAGGATAGCATTTTTGGATCTTTCTCGCTTCAAGATACCCCCTCCTACCTGATACCCCGTCTCTAAACCAGAAGCCAGCGGAGCTCGCGGCCTCGAAAAAGCAGAGTCCCGAACAAACTGCGAAGGCCACGGGCGGAGCCTCCGTCGAAGAAGGCCGGTATGGCAAGAGTTTCTTCCTCGTCTGGGGCAAGCCGCAAAATAATGACAGTCGATGAGATGCGGCAGCTCGTCAAGATCTGCTACACAGCCGAAACGAAAAGCGCTGCCATGCGGCAGATGCACAGGGTGCTATCCCGGGAGCGGCCCGACATCCTCAGCGACGCCGGCATCTCGGGTCCCACCGTTCCTCTGCTCAGTGATCTGTTCTAAGCATTACGGAACAAATTCCGTCTCAGGGATCAATAGTCTTCCGGTTCTTCCAAAGCTCCCAGGCTTTTTCAAAAACAGAAAGGTCAGGATAGTCGCCGTCCGCCGCGTCGATCACACCGTCGACCTGTTCCTCTGAGTTCATTCCCACGATCAGGCTGGTTACGACGGGATGGCAGAGAACGAATCTCACAGCGAAAGCCGTGAGAGAATCAGTCTGCTCGGGGAAGAGACTCTTCAGCTCCTCCAGGTGCTGATAGCGTTCGTCCCATTGGGAGTCCTGGAACCTGTCACCGTCGGGAAGGCTTCCGCGGTCCGAACGCCTGTCGGTGAGAAGTCCGGCCATGAGGGGCCTTATGCAGAAGAACCCCTGATCCCTCTCCTGCATCCGGGGGAAAAACTCAGCCATCTTCATTTCTATGAGGTTGTAATAGGCCGCCATACCGGAAAAGGCTCCGGTCTCCAACGAACTTCGGGCGAATCCGACAGTGTAGGGAAAGGTCGTCAGATACTTCACCTTGCCCTCGGCTTTGAGGGTTTCGAAGATTTCCCTCAGAGGGCCATCCACTTCAGAGATGTTCGGGATGCGCCTTTCGTCGGTGTTGGGATCTGATCGAAGCAGATGCTGCACCACATCGATGCAGTCTGTGTGCAGCTCTCTGAGCGCTTCCTCGACTCTCAGCCTGAACTTCTCAGCGTCGAATCTGTCGCCGTCTTTGAAATCGGGTATGGGAACCTTAATGATGTGATGCAGGTCGTGACGTCTGGGATGTTTCTCGAGCACATCGCCCATAGCCCAGCGGGTGCCGTACTCGTAGCTGGAATGGATGAAGTCGACCCCCCTCTCTATGGCCCTCTCCAGGGCTCTTTTTCCCCTTCGGGAAACTTCATCTTCACCTTGGGCTCTGGCGGCGAATCTCATCGGCCCGAAACAGATCTCGGAAACAACGAGATCCGTATCACCGAATTTCCTGTATTCCATCATCCTTCCTCCGATTCTGTGTAATGGTAGGATATGTTATAACCCGGCTTCAAGCGAATCGTCAACAGCGAGTCGCAAGATCAGCAAAATCGCAGGTTGATCCTTGAGAATTGCGTTGGGGCGGCGCAATTCGACTGAGATGGCACGGAATGTGGCCGTCAAAGTGTCTTTATGAGCCGAGGGCTTGAGAAGTGGAGGGGGGCGCCCAGCCGATTGTCGGTTGCTCGTGCTACTGCGGATCTACCGTTCGCCGCGCGGGAAGATTGGAGGTAGGAGCCTAGTTCAAGGATGATGCATCTAATCCCGGCGGTGGTTTACCGGTTTTTGCAAGATGGCGAAGGATCTTCTTAAC
>JAGLQP010000474.1 GCA_023136785.1 Spirochaetales bacterium | reverse complement strand
AAACGGCCGGGCTTGCTGAAATCTCTCCAATTATAATCGCTTCTGATTGAATCGGTTGTTCAAATAATAGGTAGACTTAGTCGTTTTAAAGTCTCGATCCTTATCTCTTCATCCGGTACTTCCGCCCCTCATCGAGCATGATCAGGTAGTTGTCGAGAGGGATGTAGTTGGCCACGGTATTCCCTGTGCCGAAGCAGTAGCCTCGCCCTTTGTCCTTGCTCGTACAGGCATCCAGAGTCTCGCGCACCCGATTTCGAATCGCCGCTTCGTCGGCACGGCAGAGAAAATCCACGTCGATTCCGCCGAGGATGGAGATCCGCTCTCCGTAGCGATGGTAGACCTCGCTAACCGGCAGAATCGTGTCTTCGAAGGAGTGTTTCCCATCGATGCCCACCGTCTCGATCAGGTCTTCCATGATGGCGTCGAGATTGCCGCAGGAGTGCAGGAGGTAGGGCTTGCCGTGGTCGTGAGCTATCTCGGCGCAGGTGCGGTGCCAGGGCAGGATCTGCTCCCGCAGGAACTCCGGGCTGGTCATTGTGGAGGAGCGAAAACCGAGGTCATCGGATCCCCACACCAGGGACATGCAGTCGAAATCACAAATCAGAGCGGTGAAATCCGCGTAGAACTGCCCGATTCTCTCACAGATCGCCGCTACCAGGTCCGGATTGTCGTACAGGTTGTAGCAGAGGCGTTCGTAGCCCTGCAGGAAATTGACCATCTCAAAGATGTGGGCGGTCAGCTCGTAGCAGCCCATGCCCTCAGGCAGGTTCTTCTCCATCCACTCGAGAGTCTTGAGATCGATATCTTCAACCTTCGGCCAGGGATAACTCTCGAAGTCGGCCCAGTTCTGGATCGCTCCCTCGTGCTCCTCTATCCACTCCCGCTGCCCCCGGCTCTGGCGGCCGGCAGCTGTATCGGTGCTCTCAAGTCCCGGCATGGGGAAGATATCCTTGTGAATAAATCCGACCCGGAACACATCGTAGCCGAGAAAGGCATGGACCCGAATATCCCGCTGCAAAGGATAGAAGGGATCTGAGTTGTTCAGGTCCTGGATAAGCTCGAAGCGCTCGCAGACCGCCTCTATCACCTCGGGGTCGAGGAACAGCTCGATGTGGTGAAGCCGCTTCGGTGCGGCGGTCCGGCGAAGTACGGCGAGAAGCTCATCGACATCCGGTTGGATGGTTGTTGAAAACATGGGCTGCCCTTTCTAATTTCTGAGACCCCAGTATATCGTTCTGAGTCTTTCTATGTATAGTAGGGAAGGGAAGTGGGAAGTCCGACCGGCTATCTCTCTTCGGGGAAATACAGATCGACCATGGATTTATTCACCCCAGGAGCTCCGATCATGGGCAGGTTCCTCGTGCACATGGTGTTTTCGAGGTTCTGAACATCCTCTCTGGTCAGTTCTTTTACCTCGCCGACCGCCAGAGCCTGAAGGATGGAGATTGAACTGATTTCGAGGATCTCCACCAGCTGCATTGTCCGCAGAATATCGGCGGGGCTCAAGATCGTCAGACCGTGATTCTCCATGAGGAAGGCGTTGTACTTCTTCACAAAGGGAGCGAAGTTGTCGGCGAGCCTCTGGGTGAGAGGCTCGCCGTAGGATACGACCGGAACCGGCCCGACTTCCGCCACGGTCTCCGGAAACACGGGTCTCATCAGCCAGTTTGTTCCTTTGAGAATAGCGAAGGTGTTGGTATAGGGAGGGTGACAGTGGATCACCGAGTTGATATCGGGTCGATCCCTGTAGAAGTTCAGGTACATGGGTACCTCCCCCGTCGGCTTGCGTTCTCCCTCAACCGTTTTGCCGGAAAGATCGATAAACACCACATCCATCTCAGAGATATCGGACTTGCACACGCAAGTGGGTGATATCAGAACCAGGTTGTCCTCCAACTTGTAGGAGAGATTCCCTCCCTGGCTGGTTACGTACATCTTCTCGGCCAGTCTTCTGCAGACCAGCATGAAGTCACGGACCTCGCTCGAATATTTCTCCAGGTAGCTCATGGGTGATAGTTATCTCTTCTTTTCTTTGTTCTTGACGGTCTCGTAGAGATCGAAGGCTTTCTCCGGTTTCTCGTTGCCGTGAACAATCGCCTTGATCGCCATCATCATCCCGACAGGGGAATCGGACTGGAAGATGTTCCG
>JAGLQP010000473.1 GCA_023136785.1 Spirochaetales bacterium | reverse complement strand
CTCGGTTGCGGCCCCGACGGTCACATCCGGTGTAAGTTCTGAAAAATCGATGAGTACTGTTCTGTCAGCAAACCCGACACTCGCCACAAGAAGGGCAATTCCTATAAAAATGCACAGCTTTTTCATGCAATGCTCCTTTTCTCTCCTTGTTTATCCTAAAGTATACGTCACTCCAAACCGATGTCAATAAGTTTTCTCTTTTTATTATATCTGATAAGGGGTGTATAAACTTAACATTTTATTTTTCGTTATTTCAACAATTTTTTTTCGAAGGTAAATCCATCGGCGTAGTGCTCGCCCGGAAGCTGTCCCTCCACCAGCAGATAGAGTCGTTTGACATGGGGGAAGTTGTACAGCACGCCGCTGGCGATCGCCTGCATGGCCTGGTCAAAGCTCAGGGCAGCGTCGGGAGACAGATCGACGATCTCTTTGGACAGACTCACGTACACCTCTCCCTGGCGGGAAAGCACAGATTGCAGAGTCGCATCTCTGGGCACGACACGACTCAGCAGAGGATCGGCAGGGCCCAGGATCAGTTCCTTCACGTACAGCTCGACATTTGCCGTCAGCCCCCGACGGGGAGGGAGGAAACGACGCTCCCCGACCAGCCGGCCGGTGACAGTCTCGGGAAAGAACAGCACCCGGGGGCTCCAGGGTTGTTTGAGAAAGTAGAAGGACAGGGACAGAACGATCAGGAACAGAAACAAGGCTCCGAAAATGAGACGGCCGGTTTTGTTGTCGAAAATCAAGGCTGTGGTGGCTCCCCTACTCAGGTTACTCGGTTCACTCCGTGAACCCTCTTGTGCTCTCGAAGTTGGATACGAAACTGCGAATCCCAGTATATATTCCCCGTGCAAGTTTCTTCAAGTATGACTCCTCGCCCAGGAGATGGGCTTCCTCCTTGTTGGTCACGTAGCCGAGCTCGATCAGGATCGAAGGCATCTTTGCCTTCCGGACCACGAACCAGGATTCCTCCCGAATACCGCGGTTTTCCGTCACATCCCCTACGAAATTGTCAAAGCTGTCCAGCACGGCCTTGGCCAGGGACGCACTCTCGATCGAGTACTCCTCCTCGAGAAGGACGTTCAGGATGGGGGCGATGGGTCTGGTCTCTTCATCCAGGGTGGTGGTATCGATCAGGGTTCGCCGATAGTCGCCGGGAAGCACCCACACCTCGTAGCCCTTGGCATCTTTGTTGAAGGCCGCATTGGCGTGGACGGAGACGAAGATGATCGCTTCGTTTTCCCGTAGCTGTATATTGTTGGCGATTTCCGTTCGTTCCTCGAGCTTGAGATAGGTGTCGTCATTCCGGGTGAGGAGGATCTGCTTGTCCGGATATTCCCTCTTCAACAGCTGATAGAGCCTTTTCGAAACCTCCAGCACCACGTCCTTTTCCAGGATGCGCAGCTCCTCACCCTTGTCGGTGTGATATCCGATCGCCCCGGAATCCTTCCCCCCGTGGCCCGGGTCGATCAGAATCGCCGCGACCCTGGGCAGGATTCGCCGCAGGGCTCTCAGTTCGAAGTAGCGGTTCAGGGCTTCGAGAGTTTTGTCGGGGAACAGCAGGGTTCCCCCGGAACGCCGGACCCCCTGGGTGCGGATCTTCTCGCGGTAGTTCACCACCATCCAGGGCGAGCCTATCGAAAATATGATCCGGTCTCCCCGCTCCCCCAACCCTTCTCCGCTCAGATCGAGATATCCCGTCTCGGTTTCCGGATTCCACTGCAGGCTGGCTTTGAATTGCTCCAGCACTCCCGCAAGGGGCGTAGACTCTGCGAAAAGTCCCGCCCCAAGCAGTAGAAGGAGCAGTCCTACGATGGTCCCGCGCATCCTCATTGCCAACCCAACCATCTCCTCACTACTTGTTTCGGATTGCCCGCCGGATCACATAAGGTATCGATTAGATAGACCCCGGCCTGAACGCCTCCCTTGATCAGAGCTTTCCAGAGCAGATGTCCCAAGGTCAGGCCACTCTTCCGCTGCTGGGCGGGGGAAGGCTCCACTCCTACCGAATCGACGGGTCGGGCGCCCGTGATCTCCACCACCCTTCGGAAAGCCGCTTCAAGGGTGAATCCGTGCCAATCCCGGACCTCTTCCAGCTCGACATGCGGCGGGACCAGGATCTCTACATCACCCCGCCGCCGAGAGAAGTTCGTGAGGTCTCC
>JAGLQP010000472.1 GCA_023136785.1 Spirochaetales bacterium | reverse complement strand
ATGACGCTTGAAAAAATCCCGGCGCCAAGAGCGCAAAAACGCCCCCAACATCCCTGTTTGGGAGGCGTTTTTGCGCATTGGAAGTGGCAGGCCCTGAAGCCACACGATGTGGCGGAAGGGAGGCACTCAGGTGACGGTCACAGTTTAGGATGGGGCACGGACCGTGCTCCCCCCTTAAGGGAAAGCCGCTTTTCGAGTAGACTGGGTACAAGAGATGAAAGTATACCTTGATACCTCCGTGCTTTCGGCTCTTTTCGATGCACGAAACCCTGAGAGGCAAGAGCTCACCAAAGAGTTCTTTTCCCGGATTAATGAGCATGAGGTGTTCATTTCCGAGTTGACCCGCCTTGAAATTGAAGAGACCCCCGATGAGGAGCTGCGAGACAAAATGAGAGGGGTAATTGCCGACTTTCATGTGCTGCCGTCTCAGGAAGCGGTGGAACAGCTCTCCGGAGAATACGTCAACCAGGGGGCCGTGTCAGAGAAATACCCTGAAGATGCGTTTCATATCGCCGTGGCCGTTGTGAATGATCTGGATATTGTCCTGAGCTGGAATTTCCGCCACATTGTCCGTAGAAAGACGAAGGACATCGTGAACATGGTGAACACGATGCAGAACCAAAGACATATCGAGATCACCACACCGGGCGAGCTGCTATAAGGAGCTACAGAAGGTTATGGGAAAGACCACGGAAAAGATTGATGAGAAGATCATCAAGGAGGTAGAGCGGGAGTTTCCGGGCGATCCCGCTCTCCAGCAAATCCATATCGCCAGGAAACTGATTTCTCAGAAAGCCAAGAAACTGGGTGTAAGCCTTCATGAGTACATCACGAAACATTCGGCGAAGAAGTAGGGGCGTATTTGTGTAAGGTGGCCTCGGAGGGATTATCGTCAAGTCTTCCTGTTCCGTCTGAGGCGCTTGTCGTCGTTTCTTTTTCCGCGAGAGAGATCCCCGGCGAATTTTCATGGACCCTAACACCCCGTGGGGTGAGGGTTGACCAATATATTGCAAACCTTAAAAGACCATATAAAAGTATGTATAATTATATTGCCTTTTTAATGGTTTCGTGATAACATATTTTCGTGAATGAAGTCAGGTTTGAGTGGGACGACAAGAAGAACCGACAGAATCAGGAAAAATATGGAGTCTCATTCAGCCTGGCACAATATGCATTCGCTGATCCGAACCGCGTAATCGCAGAGGATACCAGTCACAGTCAGACCGAACAGCGGTCCTAAAGTTTTCCGCAAAGTCGGGGATCGGATCATGACGGTACGGTTTACCTACCGTAAGAGAAAGATCCGTATCATCGGAGCGGGTTACTGGCGGAAAGGAAGGGATATCTATGAGCAAGCGCAAAAATAACGGATATACCGATGAGCCCCTGGGCGATATTCGTGTTATCGATGATTTTCTCCCGAGGCCGGAGGAGCTCGTGTTTAAAGAAGAGAACGTGAAAGTGACTCTTGTATTGAGCAGGAGAAGCGTTGAGTTTTTTAAACGCGAGGCGAAGAAGCATCATACCCAATACCAGAAAATGATACGACGTCTCCTAGATTTATATGCTGCGCGTCATCAATAACTTTCGACGCTATATTGCCTACGGGCGGGGGACCTTGGCGAAAACTTGGATTCCGCTAATAAAAAGAATGTTTACCCTGGTTGTAGTATTGACAATGTACATACTAAAAGATATATTGTTATCGTGATCTTCGATTGGGATTCCAAGAAGAACTCTGAAAACATCAATAAACATGGTATCTCATTTGAGCAATCCCAAGAGGTTTTTCTCGATCCTTTACATTTGTCGATTCTTGATGAACGATTTTCCTGTTTTGAAGAACGCTGGATAACGATGGGAGCAACTCAAAGGGGAGACGTGATTGTTGTAGCTCATCTCTATTATGTTGAGGAAACCGAGGAGAGAATAAGGATAATATCAGCAAGAAGTGCATCTCCCCAAGAAAGGAAACAATATGAAAAAATCGAATAGTAGTTTTGAGATGAAGAAAGAATATAATTTTTCCAAGGGGACACGGGGACGTTTCTACTTTCCTAAAAAGATTTCGACAACAATCCGCCTTGATGACGATGTTCTTCTCTATTTAAAAAAAATGGCTAGTATCAAGAAGATCGGGTATCAGACACTGCTTAACAGTATTCTCCGTGATTACATGCAGAAAGTAGCTCAGT
>JAGLQP010000471.1 GCA_023136785.1 Spirochaetales bacterium | reverse complement strand
CGTGGTATTCGGAGATATCTTCCTGCAGGGGGTGAGGGAGTACAGAGAGAACAATCTGGACAGGATGGGGATGAAGGCTCTCTTTCCTCTATGGAATCGGGATTCCCTCGAGCTGAGCCGCGGATTTATTGAAGCGGGATTTCAGGCCGTCGCGACCTGCGTGGACACTCAGGCTCTTCCCCGCTCTTTCGCCGGAAGGCTCTACGATGATTCCTTTATTGCCGAGCTGCCTCCCGGAGCGGATCCCTGCGGCGAAAACGGAGAGTTTCACACCTTCGCCTTCGACGGACCGATCTTCAAATGGGCGGTTCGATTCACTAAAGGGGAGGTGGTGTTGCGGGACGACCGCTTCTGTTTCTGCGATCTTGTTCCGCAAGCGAGCGAGGTGTAGAGTCCTGGATCAGGCCCCAAAGGCCTCCACATCGGCCATGGAGTGAAATGGGGACAGCTCCCGAAGCTGCTCGACGATCCCGGGAAGAACCTCCAGAACGTAGTCAACGTCCTCTTCCGTGTTGTAGGTGCTTAAGGAGAAACGCACCGACCCATGGACGCTGGTGAAGGGCACGCCCATGGCCCGCAGCACGTGGGAGGGCTGCAGGCTGCCGGAGGCACAGGCCGATCCGGTAGAGGCGCAGATCCCGTGTTTGTCCATGGCCAGCAGCAGGGCTTCCCCTTCGATGAAGTGGATGCCGATATTGGTCGTGTTGGGAACCCGATTGTCCGGGTCGCCGTTCACCTCGGTGTCCGGGATCCGGGAGAGAATCCCCTTCTCCAACCTGTCCCGCAGTGCCCGCACCCGGGTGTTTTCATCTTCTAGTTTGCTGCCCACCAGCTCTGTGGCCTTTCCCATGCCTACGATCAAGGGTATGCTTTCGGTTCCACCCCGACGACTGCGCTCCTGATGACCGCCGATGATGAAGGGGCGGATCTTCAAGCCCCGCCGAATGAACAGGCCGCCGATCCCCTTGGGGGCGTGGAACTTGTGACCGGAGAAGGACAGGAGATCGACGGGAAGTTTCTCCATGTCGAGGGGCACCTTGCCCACGCCCTGTACCGCGTCGGTGTGAACGAAAACCCCCCGCTCCTTGGCGATCCGGCAGATTTCCCGAATGGGGAACATGATCCCGGTCTCATTGTTGGCGAAGATCGCCGAGATCAGGAGGGTGTCGTTGGTGATCGCTTCCCGCAGCTCCTCCAGATCCAGGTTTCCCTTGCTGTCGACTCCGAGCTCGGTGACCTGCAGGCCTTTTCTGCGCAGGTAGGGAACCTGGTTCTTGATGGCCGGGTGCTCGACCTTGGTGGTAATGATGTGGCCCTTCTCCGGGTAGGCGTCGATCAGTCCCCGAACGGCATGGTTGTCGCTCTCCGAGCCGCAGGAGGTGAACACCACTTCGGTCGGCTGGCAGTGCAGCAGGGCGGCCACCCGCTCGCGGGCCGTATCCAGGTCTCGGTGTACATCACCCCCGAAGGTGTACATGCTCGAGGGATTGCCGTATCTTTCCTTTAAAAAGGGAAGCATCTCCTCCAAGACTTCGGGAGCGACCCTGGTGGTCGCATTGTTGTCCAGGTAGACGCTACGGGCTTTCATCTTCCACAACCTCCAGGGTGGGATCGATCAGCTCGCGGAGCTTGTCCTGAACCAGACCTTTCAGGGTCAAATCCGAGGCCAGGCATCCGTGACACATGCCCATTAGACGCACCACCACCTTGTTGTCGGCCAGATCCACCAGCTCCACATCGCCGCCGTCCCGCTTGAGGATGGGGCGGACCTCCTCGTTCAAGACCTCTTCGATCTTCTTGATCTTTTGAACCGTGGTCATACGTGTGCCGGCGGATCGCTTCTCCGTCTCGTTCCTCCAGACCTCTTCCAGGAGGTCTTCGATCCGCGGGATGCAGGCACCGCAGCCGCCGCCGGCCTTGGTGTAGTTGGTCACCTCCTCCACGCTGTGGAGGTTGTTCGCCAGGGTTACGCGCTTAATCTTGGTATCGGTGACCCCGAAGCACTTGCAGACGATCTCCCCCTCGTCCTCTTCGTGAGCCTCGAGCTTGATGCCCTTGAAATCGGCGATCGCCGTCTCGAGGGCTTCCTGGCCCATCACCGAGCAGTGCATCTTCTCCGTGGGCAGACCGCCCAGGTAATCGGCGATGTCCTGGTTGGTGATCTTGGCCGCCTCCTCCAGGCTCTTGCCCTTGATCATTTCCGTCAGGGCGCTGGC
>JAGLQP010000470.1 GCA_023136785.1 Spirochaetales bacterium | reverse complement strand
TTTGTTCCGCCGACACCGGCCCATCCGTTATAAACCGGAGATGCTCTTCGGTCATAAAACCGGCCTCCACGGCGGCGAAAGCGAATCTGTCGGCCTCCCAGGATCGCGGCGAGAGAAGTCCAGGCTGTTCCCGGAAGCGGTCATCCGCTTGTAGATTCTCAGGGCACCTCTCGTAATACTTCTTGAAGCGAGGTGAGCCCGGTTCAAGATCCGCCCTGCTGAAGATCGTGTCCCGCTCATCGAACCTGTCCGCAGGAACGCCGTCCTTCGGAACAGAACCGATCCGAATGGGCATAAAGAGAACAACCGCAGCCCCCCAAAACAGCCCGAGGAGGATCCAACCGAGGATCGCCTGACCGGGAAAGGTGACGAACCCGAGCAGCAAAAATGGCGCAGGGAGAGAGAGTGCAGCCAACAGGAAGCGACGAAACGCTGTTGGTTCTCTTTCCAATTTCGACAGAATGCCGGCTGTCAGGAAACCGACGAACAACAGCACGCCGGTTACCAGGAGAAGAGTGTCGATGCTGCTTAGCCCGGGAATTGTCAAATCCACACGTCCTTCACTCTTATTTTTTCTTAGCTGTGCATATAGAATAGAAACAATTGTTCCTGGAGATTAGCATATACGGGAGCACGGAGCAATGAAGGCCCTAGACGGCAATCTAAAAAAGATACACAAACTTCTCAATCCGGAATCGGTGGCTGTCGTGGGGGCTTCGAACTCGAAGGGAAAGGTCGGCAACATCATCTTCGAGGGCTTGAGACGCTGCAAGGCGAGGCTTTATCCGGTTAACCCGCACGAAGATGTGATTGCCGGGTATAAAACCTTCCCGCAGATCGCCGACCTGCCGGGCACCATCGATGTGGCGGTAATCACCGTACGGGCCGAGCAGGCAGTTGAAATCGCCGAACAGTGTGGCAGGAACAACATCGACAACATCATCATCGTGGCCGGTGGATTCGCTGAGACAGGAGAGCGGGGCAAGGCTCTGGAGGCCCGATTGCAGGGGATACCGGACCGCTACGGAAGTCGCATCTTGGGACCGAACTCTCTGGGGGTTTTTGTTCCTGAAAACAACTTCGATACGATTTTCGTGGAGCACGGCGACAGGTCCCTGGCCGAGGGAGGCGGGATTGCCTTTATCAGCCAGAGCGGATCGGTGGGCGTGGAGGCTCTGGGCCTGGCCAGCAATACCGGCTTCCCGATGAGGGCTTTCGTGGGTCTGGGGAATAAAATCGACTTGAATGAACTGGATTTTCTAAAGTTTTTCGGTGCAGATGACAAGACCGACTGCCTCGCCCTCTATATAGAGAATGTGGAACAGGGTCGGGAGTTCTTGGAAGATGCGAGGAAGGTGTCGCGCCGGAAACCTGTCATCGCCCTCAAAGCGGGCAGAACCCCGACCGGTGCATCCGCGGTGAGCTCCCATACGGGAAAGCTGGCCGGAAGCGACAGGGTGGTCAGCGGCGCTTTCCGTCAGTACGGCATTCAACGAGCCTTCGACGATGAAGAGCTCTGTGACGCCGCCAAAACCCTGTCCTATCTGCCGCCGGCACAGGGAAACAGGGTGGCTGTGATCACCGGAGCGGGAGGGTTCGGTGTCATGTGCGCCGATTATATCGAAACTGACAGCCCGCGGGCCAGGCTGCAGATGGCGGAGCTGTCCGATAAAACGATTTCGAGAATACAGGAGAAGGCTCCACCGTTCGCCTCCTGCCACAATCCCGTGGATCTGACGGCGACGGTAACCAATGAGATGTTCGTACACACCCTAGAAGCGCTCATAGAGGATGCCGGTGTGGATATCATCGTCTGCATCACCTTTTTCGCACCTCACTCCATCACCGACAATCTGATCGATCAGATGGCCGCGGCTGTCAATGACTGCAAGAAACCCGTCATGGTATTTACAGAGTACGGTCCGTTCACCGATACCTACCTCAAGGAGTTTTATAAAAAGGGGATGATCGGATTCCCGTCCCTGACCCGGGCGGTCAAAGCGGTCAGGTTCCTCGTGGAGCGGGGACGGATCCTATCGACGCTGGAAGAAGAGGCATGAGCAGTACTACTGCCGAAAACAAGGTAAAACAGTGGCATTCGTCTCTTTCGATTCCCGGCAAACCCAACGAGTGGGAGAGCAAAGGACTGCTCAACAGTATAGGAATTTCCACACCAAGGGGGGTATTCATCGAACCGGGGAACTCCTTAGCCCCCGACAG
>JAGLQP010000047.1 GCA_023136785.1 Spirochaetales bacterium | reverse complement strand
CTGCGGCGAGCACGGCGGCGATCCCAGCTCGATCGACTTCTGTTACCGGGTGGGGATGAACTACGTCAGCTGTTCCCCCTACCGTGTACCGATCGCCCGACTGGCGGCGGCCCAGGCCGTGGTGAACAACAGGAAGAAGTAGGGAGGCGAGGTCTTCAGCATGAAAATCAAGCTCAAGGTCGGTGTGGTAGGGGCCACCGGCATGGTGGGCCGGCGCTTCGTCAGTCTGCTCGCTGATCACCCCTGGTTCGAGGTTGTCTCTGTATCCGCCAGTGCGCGCTCGGCGGGAAAATCCTACGCCGAGGCGGTGAAGGGCCGCTGGGCAATGACTACGGCGGTGCCTAAACAGATCGGAGCTCTGACAGTGCAGAATGCCTCCGAGGTGGAGCAGATCAGCGAGAGGGTGGACTTCATCTTCTGTGCCGTGGACATGCCGAAAGATCAGATCCGTGAGCTCGAGGAGCGCTACGTCCGGGCAGAGACGCCGGTTGTGTCCAACAATTCGGCTCATCGCTGGACTCCCGACGTTCCGATGGTGATCCCCGAGATCAATCCGGAGCACCTGTCGGTGATCGAGAGCCAGAAGAAACGCCTCGGTGTGAAGAACGGTTTTATCGCGGTAAAGCCCAACTGCTCGATCCAGAGCTACGTGCCCGCCCTGCATCCCCTGAAGAGCTTTGTTCCGCAAGAAGTCTTCGTCTGCACCTACCAGGCGATTTCCGGTGCTGGGAAAACTTTCAAGGACTGGCCCGAGATGGAGGATAATGTCATCCCCTACATCGGCGGGGAAGAGGAGAAGAGTGAGAGGGAGCCGTTGAAGGTGTGGGGCGCCTTGAGTAACGGTGAGATCATCACCGCAGATAAACCCGCTATCACCAGCCAGTGCATCCGCGTGCCCGCCAGCGACGGTCATCTGGCGGCGGTGTTCGTTTCCTTCCAAAAGAAACCCACCAAAGAGCGGATCCTCGAGCTGTGGGCTGCCTTCAAGGCCAGACCGCAGGAGCTCAATCTACCCAGCGCCCCCCGGCCCTTCCTCAAGTACTTCGAGGAGGACAACCGGCCCCAGACCAAGCTGGACCGGGAGTACGAACGCGGTATGGGCATCACGATCGGCCGGCTGCGGGAAGATCTGATCCTGGACTGGCGCTTCGTCTGCCTCTCCCACAACACCCTGCGCGGCGCCGCCGGCGGCGGCGTGCTGACCGCCGAGCTGCTCAAGGCCGAAGGCTACCTGCAGTCCAAGTAGGGGGAACGGCCGTTCCGGGGTAGATCCGTCTCATCGACAAAGAGTAGTTTGATCCACTCTACTGCCCCAACTTGTTTTTCATCTCTGTAAACAGACGACCGGCTTCCTCGCTGCTGAGCTCCTCGTCCTCCCGATGGTACTCGAACAAGTCCGCGGGAAGCTCGTCGAGAAACGGTGAAGGCTCGGCCTCCTCCAGGGTTCCGCGGCGGCGTCGGGTTTTGCAGGAACTCAGGTACAGACGCTGTTTGGCTCGGGTGATGGCCACGTAGAACAGGCGGCGTTCCTCTTCCACACTGTGCTCTCCTTCTTCAAGGGAACGGGCGTGGGGGATCAACCCTTTTTCCAATCCGGCGATGAATACGGTGTGGAACTCCAGACCCTTGGCCGCGTGTATGGTCATCAGGTTGACCCGCTCCTGTCCGCTCTGCTCCTCCAGGTTGTCTCTGGACACCAGAGTGATGCGGTTGAGGTAGTCGTAGAGGTTCGGATCCAGATTGTCCGGATCCTCCTCGTAGGTGGATATCGAATCCATCAACCCTTCGACATTGCCGTACTTCCATCGGGCAACTTCAGGCCGGGAATGTTCCTGCACCAGATAGCTCCAGTAGTCCAGCTCCTCCACCAATGCACCCAGGGTCGAGGCCAACTGCCTGCTCTTCAAGAACCTGGATCGAAAGGACTCGATCAGTTCGCTGAACTCCCCCAGTACCGCAGGTGCTTTTTCAGGGAGGGAGGCAATCTCGGCTCCGGAGTCCGCCGAGGTGTGCAGAGCGTTGAGGGCAGAGTACAGGGAGCACTCCCGGCTGCGCGCCGCGGCGACGATCGCCTCCATCGCCTTCTTACCGATCCCTCGTCTGGGCGTGTTGATGATCCGCAAGAGGTTCATGTCGTCGTCCGGGTTGGCCATCACCTTCAGGTAGGCAAGGATGTCCTTGACCTCTTTGCGCTGGAAAAAGCTCATCCCTCCAGAAACCTGATAGAGTAGATTCTGTCGTACAAAGGCCTCTTCTATCGCCCGGGTAAGACCGTTGGTGCGTACCAGTACGCCGAACTGATTCAGGGGAATGCGCTGCTTCAAGGCCAGACTGCGAATCGTCTCTGCAATGAACTCGCCCTCCTTCTGCTCATTCTCCGGAAAATTAAGTACCACCGATTCTCCGTCGGCCAATCCGGACCACAAATTCTTTCCTTTTCGATTTCGATTGTTGTGGATAACCCGGTTGGCCGTCAGGAGAATTTTCCGGGTGGATCTGTAGTTCTGTTCGAGCTTGACCTCTTGAAACGCAGGGAAATCTCTCTCGAACTGGAGGATGTTCTCGAAGTGAGCGCCCCGCCAGGAGTAGATCGACTGATCGTCGTCACCGACCACGCAGAGATTTTCTGAAGCTCTGGCGAGCAACTTGATGAGATGGTACTGCTGCTGGGAGGTATCCTGGAACTCATCGACCATGAAATATCGGAACCTCTGCTGCAGGGCCGAGCGGACCTCAGGGGACTGCTCCAGCAGCCTGATGGGCAGACGGATCAAATCGGCGAAGTCAACGGCGTTGAACAGTTTCAGTCGACTCTGGTACTCATCGAACAGGGGCCGAAGATGAGCCGTTTCATCCCCCCACTCAGCGGTTTTGGACTTTATACGGGAGAACAGCGAGGCGACTCTGTACGGATCAAATCCGTCCCTGTTGTTTCGCAACAAGCCCAAATCGCGGGCACTCTCTTTGATCAGAGCCTGTTTGTCCGTCTCGTCATAGATGCTGAAGTTCCGGCGATAGTCCAAATGATGACCGTGCTCTCTCAGCACCCGTGCCCCGAAGGCGTGGAAGGTTACCACCGTTAGGTTCTGCAGCTTCTGAGAGCAGAGCTCCCGAACCCGGCTCGCCATCTCATGAGCCGCTTTGTTGGTAAAGGTGACGGCCAATATTGTGGACTGAGGAATACCCTGGCTGAGCATGTAGGCAATCCGGTAGGTGATGACCCTGGTTTTACCGGAACCCGCTCCGGCTAGGATCAGCAGCGGACCTTCAATGCTCTCTACGGCATGAAGCTGCTCGGGATTGAGAGATTCGCTCAGGCGGAGCATCTACTTGATGAAGAAATAGAGGGCTCTGATTCCGAGGGTAAACACGATGGAGACGATGATCCCTGCGATGATGACACCGACGAACACGGCCAGAATCGTTTTTCGTCGATCCATCCCCAGGATCCAGGCTCCGAGCGTCCCTGTATAGGCGCCTGTTATAGGAAGGGGAATCGCCACAAAAAGAATCAAGCCTGCGTAGCCGTACTTTTCCACCTTGGCTTGCACTTTGTGACGGGAGCGCTCCACGATGCGGTCGAATAGCCGCCGATAGGGCTCCCATCGCTCTAGAAGCTTATGCAGGCTGGAGAGAAAGAGATAGACCAGCGGTGCCACAAGGGCATTGGCCCCCACGCAGATAAGGTAGGCGACGAGCAGGGGAACCTCGTTGGAAAGAGCGAAGGGAAGGCCTCCCCGCAGCTCAGAGATGGGGAGAAGGCACAGTGCCAGTGTTACCAGGAGCGTGCGTAAGCTCATGGCTGGAGCTGGTTAGGCTATCCTACCTTAACAGCCTTGCTGCTCTCCCACAGACCGTGGATATTGCAGAAGCTCAGACCGTACAGTGTGCCCGAGGTTTTCAGGGTCAGGGTGGCGCTGACCGCCGGTTCTGTAAACGCAGGACCCTCGTTGGCCCCTTTGGCGGATTCGCCGTGGGCACTGAATTCGCAGTTTGCCAGCTGATAGCTGTACTTGTCCTCATCCGGTTTGAAAAAAATCTGGATCCAGCGTATGTGGTGTTCCGTTGTGTTGGGATGGGCGATTTCTTTTCCCACGGATACGGTCACCTGGAACTTCTCCCCCGCCTTTACGGAATCGGGACATTCGATGACGGGAGAATGCTTTTCCTGTTTCCAATCGGCGCTTTGAAACTGATCGCCAAGCTTTGGCATGTGGCTCCTCCTGTTTTCTGATATTGACCAAGATAACACCAAATGGGAGGAACGTACAAGTCGCACTTGCAGCGGCGAAGTGGAATTGCTACAATCCAAGCCGAAACCCATGCACAGCAGCGCTCGGCCCCACAATGCTCACCTTCTTCGTCTTCATGATGAAGAGGACATTACAAGAAATCTTGCACAGTTCGACGCGAATGCCTCAAGCTTCCAATACGGTACAGTCAAGCTCAAAGCTGTTGATATACCAACCGCTGCCCTGCTGCGTACACGTATCGAAGCCCTGGATGGCAGCCTGGCTTCGGCCGACACCGCTGCGGGGGACGGCTCTTCTCCGGAGCAGCTGGACGTGCTGATAACAGGGAGCTATGCCGTGCTCGGCAGACTGACCGAGCGGCTTGCCGCGGAGGATCCCCGGCTTGTTGAGATAGGTCGGGAAATAAGCCGGTGTCTCCGGCCCGAACGCCGGGCAATGGCCTGGGGGAATCGGGGCTTGGATTTTCGCAGGCATATCTATGTGACGGGGATTTTAAACTGCACCCCCGATTCCTTTTATCCAGGATCTCGGGTGCCGGGGCTCGGCCAAGCACTGGAGCAAGCCTGGTCGATGATCGATGCGGGAGCGGATATACTCGATATCGGTGGGGAGTCTACCAGGCCGGGATCGGACCCCGTAGAGACGGCGCAGGAGATCGAACGGGTGGTACCTGTGATCGCGGGAATCCGAAAGAGATCGGATGTGCTGATCTCCATAGACACGAGGAAGACCGAAGTAGCCGAAAAAGCCCTCGATGCCGGTGCCGATCTGGTCAATGATGTTTCTGCGCTGCGAGGGAATCGACCCTTGGCCGAGTGTATCGCAGCCCGGGGAGTTCCGGTAATCCTGATGCACATGCGGAGTGAGCCAAAAACCATGCAGGAGAATCCCTATTACGAAGACACAATAGCGGAGGTCATCGAAGAGCTGAGCGGCTCTATAGACTTCGCTCTATCATCGGGGATCGGAGAAGATCGGATTATCATCGATCCTGGTATCGGTTTCGGCAAGCGCTGCCAGGACAACCTGGTCATCATCCGCGGACTGAGCTCTCTGCGCTCCCTTGGCTATCCCGTATTGATGGGGCTGTCCAGGAAATCATTTATCGGTACGGTGCTCGATAAGCCTGTGGGGGAGCGGTTGATCGGAACCGTTGCGGCGAATATGCTGGCACTGATGAATGGCGCAGATATCCTTCGGGTCCACGACGTCGCCGAAGCGGTCGACACCGTGAAGATCTTCGAAGCCGTGCGGCGGGGATAGACATGGACTGGTTTGCAGGCCACTGGTTTGTAAGGGATTACCTTATACCCTTTCTCGATATCCTCCTTCTGGCCTATCTGATCTACAAGTCCTACCAGATCCTCGTCCAGACCCGAGCGGTTCAGCTGGTGAAAGGTGCCCTGCTGATGGCACTGATCTACCTGCTTGCGTTTTTTCTCCGCCTCAATACTCTTCTGTGGATCCTCAACCTACTCGTGCCCGGCTTGGTCATAGGTATCGCCATCATCTTCCAGCCTGAGTTGCGTCGTATTTTCACGCGAATCGGGACACGGACCTGGTTCCGTCTGCGGCCCCGGGTGCGTCCTTATCACCTCGACGCGGTGTTGAATGCTGTGGAAATGCTCGCGGTCAAGCGTTGCGGCAGCTTGATCGTCTTCACCAGGAACATCGGCCTGAACACGATCATCGAGACGGGGACCCGTCTCAACGCTGATTTGACCTCGAGCCTGATTTTGACGATTTTTACCGAGAATACACCCCTTCATGACGGCGCGGTGGTGATCAGCGAGGATCAGGTCATAGCCGCGGGTTGTTTCCTGCCAATATCCGAACAACCGGATATCCGCCGGTCCTTCGGTACCCGGCACCGAGCGGCATTGGGACTTGCGGAAGAGACGGACGCGGTGATCCTGGTGGTCTCGGAAGAGAATGGAGCCATCTCTCTGGCCTATGATGCCAATTTGCTTTACGATCTGTCCCTGCAGGAGATCTCTCAACGTTTGAAGCAGATTATGGAATATCAGGCCGAGGTAATAGGGGAAGGTGAGTTTGAAACCTAGACGATTCCTCGAAAGCATCTTTTCCAACTGGCCGGCAAAGATCATCTCTCTGGCCGCCGCCGCCCTGTTGTTTCTCTTCTACAGGGTCAATACCATGGATGAACGCTTTTTCAGTGTTCCCCTGCGAGTGGATCCCCCTGCCGCCTTGGCGATATCCAAGCCTTACCCGAAGAGCGCCAGAGTCACGCTGCGGGGCAAGGAGGAAGCCATCTTCACGGTAATCGAAGAGGACATAGAGGTCTATGCCGATTTCGGCCGGTTCCAGTCGGAGGGTCAGTATCGAATACCGGTTCGGGTCGCCCGTCAGGGTACTTCTTTGAATATCGAACCTCTCGATATACGGGTGGAGCCGGCTGAGATCTCGATCACCCTGGAGCAGAGAATCGAGAAAACCGTTGCCCTGGAGCCGGTGATCAGCGGGACTCCCCCGCACGGCTACGACCTGGTGCAATACACGATCGTTCCTGACAGTGCCCAGATATCCGGACCCCGAAGTATCGTGAACACGGTGGAGGCGGTCGAGCTGGAAGAGATCGACCTGGACGAACGAACCGAGGATTTTACAGAGCAGGTGGAGATTTTGAAAGAAAACGCCCTGATCCAGTACCCCCGCGAGCGAACCGTTGTTTTTCGGGGAATTGTCAGGGAAGCTGTGATTATCAAGACCTTCGAAGATGTCGACATTATCAGCATTGACCTCTCTCTCGATCTGAGACTGGCAGAGCCCCTTCCCAAAGGCAGCATCCGGATCCAGGGAAATCAACGTGCGATTGAAGCGTTGTTGCCGGGACAACTTCGCTTGGTCATCGACTTTGGAGAGATAGAAAAACCGGGGCCTGAAACTCTGTATCCCCAACCGGACATCCCAGCGGTGTTTGTGGTTCTGAAATTCGAACCTCAGGAACTGGATCTGACATTTATACTTGCCCGTATGGAGGAAGAGCAGGAATGATCTTGGGAATTGGTATTGATGTCGTACACGTGTTCAGGCTAAAGCGCTGGGAAAAGATACCAGGACTTCTCCAGCGTTTTTTTCACGAAGACGAGCTGAGAATCGCCTTACCCAGAGGCGAAGCAGGGATCCTGAGTTTGGCTGCACGCTTCGCTGCCAAAGAGGTTTTCGGAAAAGCTCTCGGTACCGGGCTGCACGGATTTCCCCTGAAAGAAATAGCGGTGATGAACGACGAGCTCGGCAAGCCCCATTTCAGTCTGTACGGCCGTGCTCAGGAGGCTCTGGAGAAGCTCGGCGGTACGGCGGTATTTGTCTCGCTGAGCCATGAACGGGACAATGCCCTGGCTATGGTAGTGATCGAGGGGGATTGATGTCGGACGAAGATCGAGATACGAAAAAGACGACCTTTTTCAGCAAGAATCCTATTATGTGTCCTGTGTGTGACACGAGCTTTTACAAAGAGGATCTGCTGTCCGGAGGTGGACGGCTAATCGCCGGTGAACTGACCGAGGAATTGCATCGCACCTATGAACCGTCGAAGAAATTCGGCGAGCTGTACCCGCTGGTGTACGCGGTATTGGTCTGCCCCAGCTGCTACTATGCAGTCTACCCGCAGGATTTTCATGAGGTCAAGGAGGAGTTCATCGAACGGCTGAAGGAAGAGACGGACAAGCGGGTGCAGAGTGTATCCCTGGTGTTCAAAGATCTGGATTTCACCAACTACAGAGGCCTTAAGGAGGGCGCGGCGGGCTATTTCCTGGCCATCATGTGCTACGATCTTCTGGATAGACACTACTCGCCGACCTTCAAGCGGGCACTCTCGGCGCTGAGGGCAGCCTGGCTGCTGGACTCCCTCCACCGGAAAGCCTTTGGTGAGAATTACGACTATCTGTCCCGCCTCTTCTACCGTAAGGCCCGGTTCTTCTACATCCAATCCGTCGAGATGGCTCAGAATGGTCAGGAACCCCTGGAGGCCAAAGTCAACTTTGGCCCGGACCTGGATAAGAACTACGGATACGACGGTCTGCTGTATATCACAGGTCTTCTGGAGTACAGGTACGGTCCCCGGCAGGACAAGGAGAGACGACTCAAGTCCCTCGAGAATGCCAAGCGAATCGTGTCCAAGCTCTTCGGTACGGGGAAGGCATCCAAGAACAAACCATCGGCTATCCTGGATAAGGCACGGGAGCTGTACGATGAGATGAACAACGAGATCAGGCAGCTCCAGGAGCAGGGTTAAGACCATTGCCGGTTCGAAATATCCGAGTAATTCTTGCCTACGACGGGAGTGATTTTTCCGGCTGGCAGGTCCAGAAAAACGCCCGCACCGTTCAGGGAGATATCGAAGAGGCGTTGCAGCGGATGCACGGTCACCCCGTACGCATCCAGGGAGCGGGAAGAACAGATTCGGGGGTGCACGCCAGCGGGCAGGTGGGCAACTTCAAGACAGACCTGGATTCCATAGCCGGACCGCGTTGGCACATTGCCTTGAACTCGTATCTGCCCCCGGATGTCCGAGCTTTGGACAGCCGGGAGGTGGATTGCACCTTCAATGCCAAGAGTTCCGCCAGGCAACGGGTGTATTGCTACTATGTCTATACCGGTACCGTAGGCCTGCCGCACCTGCGCCGCTACTGCTGGAAGCTGAGATGGCGGCCGGATCTTCGAGTGCTCAACGCTTTGGCCTCGGTATTTCTTGGCGAGCACGATTTCACGACCTTCGCTGTCGCGGGGGACGTCAGTAAGTCAAAGGTGCGAAGGGTGGACACGGCCTGTTTTTTTCCCGAAGGTCCATTCCTGGTCTTCAAGGTCGCAGCCAGCTCTTTCGTGTGGAAGATGGTGCGGAGTATACTGGGAACGATTCTGGAGTATGAGCAGAAGGACCTAAGCCCGGCCCAGCTTGCCGAGACTCTGGAGGCTCGAGACCGATCCCGAGCTGGAATGAGCGCGCCGGCCCGGGGACTATTTCTAG
>JAGLQP010000469.1 GCA_023136785.1 Spirochaetales bacterium | reverse complement strand
AATGAAAAGAACAGAAAAATACAGCCCCTGAATAACCGCAACGGCAAATCCGGCGAGTCCCTGGTACACATGCCCGCTGGCAAAAAGAAGTGTGCTCATCCCGATCCCGGCGGCCACCGGCAGGGACGCTTGAGAAAACCGGGTTAACAGGTAGGACCGGAAGAACAGCTCTTCCCGATAACCGGTGACCAGGCAGAAAAGCAGCACCACGGGAATGAGCCGGGGATCCCTGAGCTTCCAGCGAAACCCTTCGGAAAACAGCGCCTCTCCCCCTGCGGGAAGCAGGGCAAGGATGAGTCCCATGATCAGGAGCAAGGCGAATATGCCGGCAAAGATCACCAGTGCGTACAGGAGATCTACAGGCCGTGGGGCAAGCAGGCCAAAAGAGGTCCAATTGTCCTCGCGGAGTTTGAGAACGTAGAGAAGCAGCAGAATCTGAGGAACCGCCATGACTAAGAACTGCAGCATGTACGGTCCTAAACCTGTCAAGCTCTGGATTATGTCCTGGTCGGGCCAAAGATATCCGGGCAGGTAGAAGACCAGGAAGAGTAGAACCATTTCGAGAATGTTTTTCTTCACTGAAGATATGGGAATTGTACTTTCTCCTCTCTTTATATTACAATTGGCCGCATCCCATAACGTCGGACTGCGTATATTTATTACATTAAGTATATCAAGTTGCTATCGATAATGAAATTATGTGGTGGATAATACTTCTCGTCGTCGCCGCCATACCGATCGTGGTGTTTGTTTACCTGCGGGTTGTCGGCCACGGCAATTTTCCCTGGCTTCAGTTCTACACCAAAGGAAAAGAATCCGGATTCAGCTTTCGTGAAGTGGGGCTGCTGCGAAAAATCGCCGTCGAAACACAAATCGAAAATCCCACCGCCCTTTTTTGGAGTATCAAGCAGCTAAACAGATCGATCAAGGAGATGATCATCAAGCTCCGTTCCCAGGATCTCATGGGGGATGAAGAGTCGAATCATCTGCTGTCGAAGTTGTACGACCTGCGCAAGCGGGTGGAGTTCGATCTGCCCCGCTACAGGCTGGGGCTAAAAACGTCCCGGGATATCGTGCCCCGTCAGCGGATGCGGGTCACCCTTCCCGGTGCGGGTCCCTTTGCCACCATGGTGATCGAAAACCGTCCCAAGTACTTCGCTCTATCCCGGCCCCAGGGCCCGGGCCTGCCCGAAGGTTTTATGTGGAAGGGGCAGCAGATCGGGCTTCACTTCTGGCGGGCTGAAGATGCTGGTTATTTCGTGCGAACAAAAGTGATCAATGACTTCATCGGACAGAAGTATCCGATCATCCATGTAGCCCATACCGACGATATCACCCGTAGTCAGCAGAGACGCTCGATCCGGGTGAAGATCAATTCCCCGGCCACAGTGTATCCTCTCAAGTCGATCCAGGAGGCGAATGAGCTGGAAGAGAGCGCCAAAGGTCTGCGCTGCCGTCTGATCGACATCTCGGAGGACGGCGCCTGCCTGATGATCGGCGGCCGCACGAAGGCGGGACTGCCGATTAAGGTCCAGTTCGGGCTTGCCGATCGAATCGTGGTGATGTGCGGATTGGTAAAGGGAGTCAACTACGACCAGAAGAAAAATCTCTCCCTCCTGCATTTGCAGTCAGTCCCTCTGAGCGTCAATACCCGCAACCATGTTCTGACCTACGTGTACAATATCTTCGGCGAACAGGAGCCGGCCAAGGTTCAGTCCGAATCTACTGTGTGAAGCTTCATCACGTTTGTGCCTCCGCGTTTTGCGGCGGGGATCCCTGCAGAAATGATCACCAGGTCGCCTTTTTGAGCGTACCCCTTTTCGATCAGGACCTTATCTCCCGCAGCGGCGGTTCTTAAAAAATCCTTATCGAACTTCGGAATCAGAAGGGATTCGATCCCCCAAACCAGGGACAGTTGATGAAAGGTGGTCTCTTCAGGAGTAAGGCCTAGGATCGGTGTACACGGGCGGTACATCGAGATCAGCCGGGCTGTTGTCCCTGAAATCGTTTGAGCCACGATACAGCGGGCGCCCAGACGTTCCGCGGTCTGGCAGACCGAGTGGGCGACGGCAAGTTGGGTGGAGTAGCCGCTCTCCTGCTCCTCGGCCCGCACCCATCCCCTGTCGAGTCCGAGGTTTTCTTCCACATGGTCGGCGATGCGGCGCATCATGCGCACCGATTGAACCGGATAGGCCCCCACCGCGGTCTCGCCGGAGAGCATCACCG
>JAGLQP010000468.1 GCA_023136785.1 Spirochaetales bacterium | reverse complement strand
CTTAAGAACCAACACGGTGGTTCTCAAGCTGCGCTACTTTGACTTCGCGACCACTACAATCCAAAAGACGGTGAAGCACTGGATCACTTCCTCCGACGAGATCTACACACTGGCTCTGCAGCTGCTCGACCGCCGCTGGAACGGTTCCACCCCGGTACGGCTGGTCGGCGTGGGGACTGCGAACGTGGCTGCGCCGGGGCAGGCAATCCAGGGAGAGCTGTTCGAAGACGATTTCGATAAAAAGAGAAAGGTTGAAGAGACGGTAACCCGCCTTCGAGAGAAGATGCGGGGTGTCAAGCTCACCAAGGCGAGCCTGATCAACAAGGAGAAGGAGACTCCGTAAGACCGGTCAACTCTCCCTTGTCAATCCGGCGGATGACCTCGCACCCACCGTGCAGCCCTTACCGAGGTGGTTCACTACAATTTTGACGCAGTCGCTGGTCTGAAATTTCGTCATCGCAGCGTAGTACACTGCCATTACATTCTCTTCAAACGTTGCTTCTTCACTGAGAAGGTCCAGCTTCAGTCCTTTCGAGCTTGCCTGGTTGTACCCGATCGGCCGAACGCTGCTGGCAAAATTACGGCTGTCGCCCAACCATGCGGAGATGCCTTCCGCTTTCTCCGCTGCACCTTCTTCGTTTGCGAACATGTATTTTTCCAGCCAGGACTTGGCCAGGGTCCGGGATAGTTGGATCTGGGTCTTGCAGGTTGCCAACAATCCCGGCGGATAAGCTTTTAGCTTTTCAATCCAAAGAACCGGATTGTTCCTCTTGTTGTTGATGTTTCTTTGAGCAATGGAAAATTCATCTATTATATTTTGAGCCGCGGCCGAATAGGCAGCACCTTGATACGACCAGTTCACCACCGGGTCGAAGGGGCCCAAAGAAGAATGCTCTCCGACAACGATTCGATCGGCGGCACAGCACAGGAGCGTAGCCGTTGACAGGACGCTCAACGGCACAATCACCCTGATATGATCGTAGCGGCGGCGCAGATATGTGACGATCTGTTCTGTGGCCTCCGTAGAGCCGCCGGGGCTGTGTACGATCAGATCCAGCTCTCGGCCGTCCATTGCCGAGGAGGCGGCCATGAAGCAGCTCGAGTCCTGCCTGTTGATCTGAAGCACCCTGCCGGAGATACCTTTCAGAGTAAAGGCGGAGGCGTAGAGGATCGTGGCCCTGCCCGTGTATTTGAATAACTTTTTAAGGTACTTTTTCAGGACATAATCTTGCGAACTTTCTTCCTTCCGGGCCAGCACCTCGTTATACACATCTTGTAAAGAAAGCACTTGTCTTTCTCCTCTCTTCGTTTCTATTCATTTCCAGGATTCAAGCACCTCTTTGGCTTCCTTCAGATCATCATCCTGGCTTCCGCTGCGGTTGGACATGCCCCCCAGCTCTCGCATCACCCAGTTGATCAGCTCCAGAGCCTCCTCCCGATCGGACATGTTCTTCAAGCTTACCGACGCTTCGTAGTGGAAGTTTTTCTCCATCGGGTCGGAAGTCGACTCGTACTTTCTCATCTTCCTGCCCTGCTCCCGATTGCGCTTGGCGGCGGAATAATTCCGTTCCCAGAGATGCTTGGCCATTTCCGTGTAGAAATCGTAATTCACCTCGTCCTCGATTCCCGCCTTGACCTGCTGCTCGTGCAGATCGATGGATTTTCTTCCCAGAGACACGGCGAAGTTCTTGTCGCCGAAGGACACAGGAAAACCGGGCACCTGCTCGTACAGCTGACCCAGCACGTAGTAGGAATCCGCATGATCCGGTTCCGCCGCCGCGGCCTGCCGGAGAAGTTTCCTCATAGGTTTCGCCTTAAACAAGGAGTTGAGAATGCCCTTGATCTGTCCCCAGCGCCCGATGTTGGCGGACTTCCAGTAATAGCCGAGGTGATTGCTCGGGTCCGCATCGATCGCCTTTTGCGCCTGGGCCTCGCCCTGCTCGAAAAGGCTGAGAAGCTCCGCGTCGACGATCCCCCTGTCTTCAGCCTCGTCTCCCAGGTTCAGCCAGGCTCTTGCCAGCCGCCAGTGCAGCTCGGCCTTTTCGGCGCGGCTTGCCGCCTGGGTCATCGAGGATTCGATATAGCTCTTAGTCTGTTCGTAGTCCTCCGCTTCGTGGAGCTGGTCCACCCGATCGAGAACGTCCTGAAAATCCGCCACCCCCATCGGGATCACAATCAGGAAAAACACGAGAATCGTCCCGAGTGTCTTCATGTCTGCGTTCCTCCG
>JAGLQP010000467.1 GCA_023136785.1 Spirochaetales bacterium | reverse complement strand
TTGGATGACCGCCAAGATATCAGACATCTTCACGATCAGCTGTTCTTCTCCGTCGACTTTGATGGTAGAACCAGCATATTTGTCGTAAAGCACTCGGTCTTTCGCCTTTACCTTTATCGATTCGTCATCTCCTACTGCTATCACCACACCCTCTTGGGTTTTTTCCTGAGCGGTCTGGGGAATGAACAAACCGCCTGCCGTCTTGGTTTCCCCTTCGATCAATTTCACGAGTACACGATCGCCGAGAGGTTTAATTTTCATCTTCCTGTTCCTCCTGATTCTTTATTGCTTTACGATTAAGTTTAAAAAGTTAAATGGATGTTTATTTTGAGTTGAATATACAGAATTAAGGCGGGAACCGTCAATAAAAACTTGATCACAATTTCTTAAAAATTTTTCTAAGCGGGAATGGTTGCCGATTCGGTCCAACTGTAAGTATTTTTTAGCTATGGATCGATGGCAGGGTGATTTTCATAGAGGCATCCGATATCTTTCCGGGCATGATCCGGCCAGTGCCGTACTGTATCTATCCCGGGCTGTGCAGAACTGCCCGGTCAGCCGTGGCGGCGAGCTGACACGATCGCTCTACTATCTGGGTATCGCTTTGCGCAGGGTCGGCTACAGCAACTCCGCCATACGCAGCTGGGTAGCTTCCCAGAAGGTCAGAAAGAGAAAGCACACCCGGGCTCTTTTGGATAGGTTCTGCAACGGTTATGGGATGGCCAAGCAGGGCTGCGAAGTCCAGGACGACTGGCAGGCTTTCTACTCGATCCAGCTGTCCCGCTACCTTCGGGGTTTCAAGAAACGAACTCTCTCCAAGGGCAGCGAGCGATCCATGATCTACGACATCATCCAGGAAGCCTGGAAAGAACTCCAGCGTTCCGGTCGGTTGGACGGATGCAGTTCGGAGGGAAAACGCGATATCTTTCAGAACACGAAGATCGAATTTCCTCTTTTCTACTTCGGCCGGCTGCAAGATCCCGTAGTCAGGGTAAATTTTGACAGGGGGCGGAAGCTCAGGTCGGGAGATCCTTGCCCTTGCGGCAGCGGTCTGCAATACTGCTGTTGCTGTGGGCGCAATCCCGGGGAAGACGAGCCTGCGATTGGTCTATTTTGATACAGCTTTTGGGCTTTTTTGAATAATCGGGGCATTTTGACTCACTTTGTACATAACTGAAAAAATCAGATTCTGCGGGCTATAAATCTTTATACCCTATATATTTATTTTCCTATATTGTTTTCGTTTGGCACAAAAGTTGCATCTCTATCTGCAAAATGTTTGGAGGAATTCATGCCCGCAGCGACACAAATGATTCAGACCCAGAAAGACGCTCGAAGCAGCGATGAAAATATTCTCTCGATTTATCTCAAAGAGATCAACAAGGTCTCTCTGCTGACCCGGCAAGAAGAGCAGGATTACGCCCGCAGGGCGGCAAAGGGAGAGACACTTGCGAAGAACAAACTAATTCAGGCGAACCTTCGGTTTGTGGTCAACGTTGCCAAGAAATACCAGAATCAGGGATTGCCCTTGGCCGATTTGATCAGCGAAGGAAACATCGGCTTGATGAATGCGATCGAACGATTCGATGTTTCCAAGGGGTATCACTTCATCTCCTACGCGGTGTGGTGGATCCGTCAGGCCATCCTGAAGGCGATCTGCGAAAAATCACGAATGATCCGTTTGCCCCTCAACCGGGCCAACGAGCTGGTACAGATCGAGAAGGTGCGGAAGGAGCTGCAATCGGAATCTCGGGGCGACCCGGAGATTCAGGAGATCGCCAAAGTCCTGGACATGAACGCGGACCACGTAGCAGACCTGATCAACATCTCGAGGGATATGGTTTCCCTCGATACACCGATCTATGACGAGAAAGATTCCTCGATCCTGAGCGACTTTGTCGAGGACAAGGGGCAGAAAGCCCCGGAGGAATCGGCAATCGACGGCTCCCTTCGCGATGACATCAACGCGGTGCTGAACACCTTGAGCAGCAAAGAAGCGGATATCATACAGTACCGATTCGGTTTGAATGGAAAGCGGCCCATGTCTCTCAAAGAGATCGGCAATCGCTACAAGCTCACCAAAGAGCGGATCCGCCAGATAGAGAAAAAGGCTTTGAAGCGGCTGCAACATCCCTCCCGCAGCCATTCCTTGCGCTCCTACATGGCCTAGTTCCGCGGACGCTCCGTCGGCGGACTTGGATACCTTTGTTCTTTCCCCCTGCCCCGCACTT
>JAGLQP010000466.1 GCA_023136785.1 Spirochaetales bacterium | reverse complement strand
TGGAGTCACCGCCCTGGGCATCGAGTCTCGCTTGGAGATCCCGGATCTCTCGATCTTTTTCCTCGATGGTCGCCTCGAGCGCACTGGTGTCCCCACTTGCCGTTTCCAGCTGCGCCCGGAGAGCCGCGATTTCCTGATTCTTCTCCTCGATGCTCTCCTCGAGAGCGCTGGAGTCACCGCCCTGGGCATCGAGGCGAGCCTGAAGGTCCTGGATCTCACTGTTCTTCTCCTCCAGGGTCTTCTCAAGTTCGGCGATGTCGCCCTGCAGGGCAGCGACGGCCTCCCCGTCGGTGGCAATGGTGCCGCGAGCCTCGGCTTCCGTCTCAAGGGCTTCAACCGATTTGTTGACCCCTTCGACGGCAGCCGCTACCTGGCTACTTTTGGGATATCTGGCGATCAGATCGATATACCCGAGAATCGCGCCATTGTAGTCCTCCTGATTGTACAGCCCTTCGGCCGCGGCCAAGGGTCCTGCTGCATTTGAAGTATCCTGAGCCCGCAGCTCGGCGATTCCCAGCTCGTAGCCGGAACGGCGAACCTGGCTGATCATCTTCTCCACCGTGGCGGCATCTTCGGGAAGATAGGCCAGTGCTTTGGTATAGTTGTCGAGGGCTACCGTGTAGTCCCCTCGACCGAAAGCGGCCTCGGCGCGGCCGAGAAAATCCTTTAGGGTCTGCCGGCGGACCTGTTCCGCCTCATCTTCTCTGGCGAGAAAATACGAGTGGGCTTTATTTATTTCGGGCATCAGATTCAGGGCTTCCCGGTACTTGGCTTCCGCCGCGGCGATATTACCCTGTCTGAACAGGGTGTCGCCTTCGATCACCCGATTCTTCATGTCGTTGAGCAGTTCGGCGGAGGCAATCAGGGAGCTGGTATCCACCTCGGCTTTCCGCATCTCCCCTTTGACCAGGCTGCTGATCGAGTCCACGACAAACAGCTCGATCTCGCGGCGCTGCAACATATTGGGCAGCGTGGCCACCGAGGGGTCGTCGAGGTACTCCTTGATCGCATCCAGGTTCTCAAGGGCGCCGTCGAAATCTCCCTCTTGGATATCTCCCTTGACCCGACTGTAGAAACCGGTGAGCTGGCCTGCGGCGAATGTTTGCTTTTCCTGCTGGGCGGCCAACTGGTTGAGCTCCTCCCTGGCTTCAAGGGTCGCCTGTTCCAGTTCCTCGGTGCGGGCATCGAACTGACTCCGCAGCTCCGCCTCCCGGGCTGCCGCCGCCTCCCGGACCCGCTGCCGGTCCACTTCGGCCTGGGCCAGGTTCTGCTGATACTCATTCTGCAGGGCTATCAGTTTCTCCTCACCCTGCAGGCGCTCCTCCTCGGCCTGCCTCTTGAAGGAGTCGAGCTCCTGCTGGACCGCGGCTGTCTTCTCTGTTTCTAGTGCGTTCAGGCGGCTGGTGATATCCGCCTCGGAGATCCCCTGCTGCCGCAGCTGTTCCCGTTCCGCTGCCAACTCGGCGTCCAGGGCACCGCGCAGCTCCGTCTCCCGGGCTGCAATCTTCTCGTCCATGTTCGCCTGAAGTTCCAGGCGCCGTTTGTCGATATCTTCCAGTTGGGACTGGATTTGGTTGATTTCCCGGTTCTTCGCCTGCAGCGCGGCCTCGGACTCCTTTTTCAGCTCTTCGATAAGCTTGCCTTCGGCCGAGGCGATTGCACTCCCCTCCTCCATGAGAACCGTCTCTCCCCTCTGGAAGAAGTAGTAGAGAGTAAAGCCACCGCCGGCCAGGAGCACGATGGAGAAAATATTCACCAGAAGCGGGAAGACAAATCCCCTCTTGGCGGCCTTGATGACCATGGTTTCAGGGGTAACGGAGATACGGCTCTCCTCGGAAACCTTCTCGATCTCCTCGAGGATTTCCTGCTGATCCTCTTTAGAGATCCCGGACTGCTCATCCAGTACGAATTCGTCTTCGCTTCCAGGTTCTACTTGGGTGTGATTTCGTATTTCTAGGGCTTTTTGAAATAACCCACTCACGTCATTCTATCCAGCCGTTTCTATGATCGACTTTGGGTTGTTCAATCTACACCTACTTTTCCGTCATGATCTCCACGCCGTCCCAATTCTCAGGAGGGGGGGTCACCTTGAACTGACGGCAGCGGTCAATTATCAACTGAGAAGCGTAGTCATCGGGAAAAATCTTCTGCACATTCTGAAAATTGCCGATCGCTTCGTCGAAATCCCGCCGGTAGTAGCTCTCCATTGCGGTATTATGCAGGGTCCAGGCTTT
>JAGLQP010000465.1 GCA_023136785.1 Spirochaetales bacterium | reverse complement strand
CTTTCTGGAACTACCGATTTATCCACTTCCTCAACTGACCATCATCCCGGTGGTGCGCTACGATCTGTACTCGGATTTTCCGGGCAGCCTCAACTTCAAGCTGAGCACGGTGTATTCGGTGGCTGAATCCCTGGCCGTCAAGCTGTCCGGTGGATCTTCTTACCGGGCGCCCACGTTCAACGATCTGTACTGGCCTAATGACGGTTGGTCGGAGGGTAATAAAGACCTAACACCGGAAACCGGATACTATGCCGAGCTGGGTGTAACCGTGGCAACGGAGCGGCTGCATCTCGACACCTTCGCCTTCGCCCGCTATTTGGTCGATGCCATCCAGTGGATGGAAACCGCTCCGTTTTTCTACGAGCCGATGAACATAGGCAGGCTCTTCTACCCGGGGGTCGAGGCAAACGCAGAGCTAAACCTCTTTCACAACGTCTGGCTGACAGGGGACTACACCTTTCTCTACAGCTTCACACTGGAGGGATCGGGCGCCACCTATTCGTTCAGTGATAACAAACGGGCTCCCTATGCACCGCTGCACTCATTCGATGCAGTATTGGAGTATCGGGGAGACAAGCTGCAGGCAAGTGTTTCCGCCGAATACGTGGACAAGGTCTACACGGACGATGCCAATTCGACGCAGATCGATTCCTACTATGTTGTCAACACTCTTCTGCGCTACCAGGTGAACGAGCTCCTGACCGTTCAGGTCGCGGTAGACAATGTGCTCAACAGTTCCTACGAAATTCTCACGGATTATATAGCACCGCCTGTATCTTTCTGGCTGGGAGCGGAATTGACTCTTTAACAGGTTTTTGGGCGAGCGGGATTAGGGGAGCACTAGACTCCCCCTATCTCCCCGCCGTGAAGGGATTTGATATGCTGGAACTATTTTTGAAGGGCGGAGTGCTGATGTACCCGCTGCTCCTGTGCACGGTGATCGCAGTGGCCGTGATCCTGGAGCGGGGGATCCAGTTCCTTCGTGCCGGCTCCGGTCTTGGTTGGCTGCAGGAAGCGCAGATCATGATTCGAAACAGAGCGTTTTCTGAAGCTGCAGCGTTCGCCAAAACACAGAGCGGACCGGTCGCGCTACTTCTTGGAGAAGTGATTGAACATCGTGACTTGCCGAGATCCGAACTGGAAACCAGGTTATCTTCCGTCGGGTCTAAGGAGTTGAAGCGGCTGTCCGTACGCCTGCATCTCCTGGAGCTTATAGGAAAGATCGCACCGATGCTCGGTCTCTCCGGAACGGTGTTGGGATTGACCCGCACCTTTCAGACGGTTGCGGCTGTACAGAATATTGCCAATCCTGGACTGCTCGCCCACGGAATCTGGGAAGCCCTGATCACGACGGTCACCGGACTGTTCATAGGGATTCCTACCCTCGTATTCCATCATCTCTTCGAAAACCAGCTCAAGTCTCTCTCCTTTGAGATGAAGTCTTCAGCTGAAACAATGTTGACGGAATTGGGGGGAAACGGGTGATCGAATTCAATATCGAGAGGAATATCGTTGACAGAGATCGCGGGCCGGACCTGATGCCCCTCATCGACATGGTCTTCATCCTTCTGATCTTCTTCCTGCTCACGTCCACCGCCATCCAACCGGCCGTGGACGTGGCGCTCCCCGAGACCGCCTACAGCGAACCCAAAACAGCGACATCCATTATGGTAACAATCCACGCCGACGGCACGCTTCTAATAGATGGACAGAAAGTATCTGAAGAACTGCTTCTGTCTGTCCTGAAATCACAGTACCGAGAACAGCCCGACGCGGAACTCACCATCCAAGCGGACCGGCAGGTGCCTTTTGGAAGGGTTGTTGAGATCATGGATCTAAGCAAACAGGCAGGAGCAGAAGAAGTATCGTTTCTCGTAGAGACGGAGGTGAAGGAGTGAGATCACGGGCGCTTTTTGTTGCCTCCCTAGGGGTGTCCCTCGGCATTCATGCACTCATCCTTTTCAGCCCTCTTTCCAGTGCATCTCAACCGAGTACCCAAACCGAGAGCTATCGGGTGACCTTGGTTCAAGATCCAATCCGATCTACCACGAAAGATGAAGCAATTGCCACACCGGAATCATCCGCCGTGCAACCAGAACCTATACGCGATGCAGAAACAGTCACTACCCAAGCTGGAATCGAGAAAATACCTACACCAGAAACTGAAAAAGTTGAAACGGAGTACGAGCCGGCCAACCAGAGGAGTGGGGAGCGTCGCTCCGATCATCCTCAGCCACAAAT
>JAGLQP010000464.1 GCA_023136785.1 Spirochaetales bacterium | reverse complement strand
GTGAGCTAGATGACTTCTTGGGTAACCATATCGCCTATGTACGCAACCGTGCTGTAAACAGTGTTCGTGAAGTTAGCCCCGGAATATGGAAGGATGAGTGGAACGTGCTGTGGGACAGGAGTATCGACAGAGATATTGGAACGCCAGTTAATTGCCCGTTGAAATCCGGTAAGGTGGAGGATCTGATCATCCCGGATCCCAACGATCCCGAACGGTATGCCCATCTTCGGCCTATCATCGAATCCAACCCGAACCGATATATCCTTGCCAAGTTCTCTTACAACCTGTTCGAAAGGGCGTGGTCCCTTCGGGGTATGGAGAATCTACTCATCGATTTCGCCTGTAATCCTTCGTTTGTTCATGATCTCATGCGGTCAATTTGTGATTTCAATATAGCCCTTATTAGAAAACTGAATCAGTATCCGATCGACGGAATCTATTTCGGTGATGATTGGGGCTCACAGAAAGCCATGTTGATGAGCCCCGAGATGTGGAGACAACTTATAAAGCCATATCTCGAGGAAATGTATGGCCAGGCACATAACCAGGGGTACGACGTGTTCATTCACAGTTGTGGTCAGATAACACCCATTTTGGATGACCTGATTGAGATAGGACTAAACGTATTCAACCCTTTCCAACCGGAAGTCATGGATATCGATGGTCTAATGAAACAGTACTCCGGTAGGCTGGCATTCTACGGAAGTCTAAGCATTCAGAAAACATTGCCCTTCGGGACGCGTGAAGAGGTGATAGAGGAGGTTCAACACCGAATATCCCTTTCCAGAACCTTCGGGGGCCTTATTATTTCACCATCGCACGACATACCACCGGATGTCTCGATCGACAATATCGTGGCCATGCTACAGACCGTTAAGAACCAATGAGCGGCGCTTTTTTTCATGGCACGATTCTAGGAGGGGCAGCATGCTCCTCCGTCCTCCGTATATGCCGAACTTGCGAGCCCTCACATCCCTAAGCTGCTCAAACGCTTTAATCTGTACGAGCGGGCCAATAATGCCTTTGCCGTGGTGGTCACTAGCGAAGCCGACGGAAATATCGTTTTGAAGAAAGGTCCGGTGATGATGTAGCGGTCCGAGTCCATTTTCCAGGACTCATGAGCGGGCATGAGGGTTTCATTCCTGAGTGATTGGTGCGATATGCGGATTGTTGCCCGGGCATCACGCCCGGGCTTTCACCGCCTCTTTCTTTTTCCCGGCTGAGGCTTTCTTGACCTTCACGGCGCAGACCTTGAACTCGGGGATCTTGGCCACCGGATCCAGGGCGTCGTTGGTCAGGATGTTGGCAGCCGCCTCCCGATAGTGGAAAGTCATGAACACGGTACCCGGCCGGGAGCGCTCGGTGACCACGGTCTTGGCTGTCACCGTGCCCCGCCGGGAGGTGATTTGAGCCATATCCCCGTCTGACAACTTCAGTACCGCCGCGTCGTCGGGGTGGATCTCCACGAATCCGTCGGGGCGGATGGCATGCAGGCCGTCCACGCGCCGGCTCATCGTGCCGGTGTGGAAGTGATAGAGGATCCGTCCTGTGGTCAGGAGCAGCGGGTACTCAGCATCCGGTTCCTCAGCAGGCGGGATGTACTCCACCGGGTTGAACAGTCCCCTGCCGCGGGAGAACATTTCCTTGTGCAGGTAGGGGGTCCCCGGATGTTCCTTGTCCGGACAGGGCCACTGCAGGCCGAAACCCTGCAGACGATTCAGGCTCATGCCTCCGTAGATCGGGGTCAGGCCGGCGATCTCCTCCATGATCTCGGCAGTGCTCGTGTAGCTCATGGGATAGCCGAGCCGGGCCGCCAACTCTCCAAGGATCTGCCAGTCTGCTTTTGCCTTTCCGGGAGGATCGAGCACCTTGCGGAGCAGCTGGACCCGCCGTTCGGTGTTGGTAAAGGTACCGTCCTTCTCGGCAAAACTGGCCGCGGGCAGCACCACATCGGCGTACTGGGCCGTATCGGAGAGGAAGATGTCCTGGACCACGAGAAACTCAAGGGCCTCCAGATCTTTCTTGACCCGGTTGATATTTGGATCGCTGAGGAAAGGATTTTCTCCCATCGTGTACATGGCTCGGATCTTGCCGTCTTCGGTTCCGTGGAGCATCTCCACCACGGTCAGTCCGGGAACCGGTGACAGGGAAGCCTGCCAGGCCTTCTCGAATTTTTCCCTGACTTGAGGATTGGCCACCTGCTGGTAGCCCGGGTACACGTTTGGCAGGGCGCCCAGATCGCAGGCTCCCTG
>JAGLQP010000463.1 GCA_023136785.1 Spirochaetales bacterium | reverse complement strand
ACACCGCGGCGATAACAACCACAGCACCGATGTAGGTGAACAATCCCGGCCCGAATACCGGAATCAGCAGCTTGAAGCCCACAGCCCGGACAACCTCAGTGGCTTTCAGCGCCAGGTCAAACAGAGGATACACGAGGGCGGTTCCGACCATACCAATATAGATAAGCAGCGGCCAAGACTTGAGAGTAATCCCCTGAAAAACCTCGCTTCCGGTGAGAAGTAGTGCCGCGCCTAGCAGGAACACGGTCCCGGAAAGCATGGTAAGGAATGTCGGAACGAAACCGCCGTACTTGATGACATATCGTTTCAGTAAGATGCTGTATATACTGATGGACAAAGCCCCTCCGAGCAGGATCAAGTTGCCCCAGAAATATTCATGGGTTAGGATATCCCCAGGTCCCAGCCCTCCGGCGACAATAAAATATACTCCGACCACTCCGGCCAGAGCGCCGAGAATTCGGGCATGGGAAAAATCTTCTTTAATTATAAGGGGAGCCAGAAGGGTTGTAAAGATCGGCTGACTGTTTATCAGCAGGGAACCGTTGTACGCTGTGGATAGCTTCAGGCCGAAGGTGTAACAAACCGAGAACAGGGCTATCCCCAAGACCCCGAGCCCCGCCATCGCCAGAATATCCGATCCGCTCAAGCTCCGTCTTTTTCTCTTCTTTTCTATTATAAAGAATGGGATAAGAGGGATGGTTCCCCAGAAATAGCGGAAGAAGGCGATTGTTACCGGGGAAACATCCCTGCTCAGGTGTTTTGTTGCCGGAAAAACTGTGGCCAGGATGAACATTACGAAGATCAGCAAGATAGGCCACAGCACGTCGCGCATTTCCTGCTTCAACGTGTATTCCGGCATTACAAATGCCTATTGTAGTGAGAAGGGTAAAAAGGTCAAGTCATATTTCTAACAAAATTTCAATTTAGGTTTTAAAAGCCTGCTTCTTTTACACTCGAGAGGAACCCATATTCGATGGTTGCATTTTAGCCCTGGGGCCTTTGAAATTACTAATTTTCGTGATATTATCTATGGAGAGAGATGCAGAAGTTGCTCAAATTCCCAGTTTATATCCTCGTTGCCGGGCTGGTGCTTGGCTCTTGCTCGGAACTGTCCATTTTCACTCCCTCGATCGAGGAATCCGTCGGCATCAAGATTCTTTCCCTGTCTGAAGGCGACTTTTTACAGAGCGGCGAATCTGTTGATTTCCTTATCCAAACAGAGGATCAGAGCACAGAACCTGTGCTGCTGGAAATTGCCCTGACCACTCAATCCGGGCAGAGCGTCTGGAGTACCAGTATCGCTTCGCCCCTGACCGATGAAGAGTTGGAGCTCCTTCTTCCAGATCTTGAAACAGGACAATACACGATTGAGTTCACCGTACACAGCGAGGAAGGAGTTATTGAAAAGGAACATCTCAGCTTCTTCTATATCGCCGGACAGTACGACATTTTAGGCATCACTTCCTTCCCGCCGACGGTCATGGCCGGGCA
Source organism: Spirochaetales bacterium (assembly GCA_023136785.1). Taxonomy (GTDB): domain Bacteria; phylum Spirochaetota; class Spirochaetia; order SZUA-6; family DRHE01; genus JAFGQJ01. The sequence goes on along the minus strand of JAGLQP010000463.1, from coordinate 761 downwards.
TGAATCGGTAATCGAGGCGGATCTACTGTACCCGGCCGGATCGAATCCCTATATTCGCTGGACCCAGGACGGTACAATCCTGGCGACCGGACCGGTTAGCGAGGGGTTTCAAAGCATCACCTGGCCGGCACCGGAAGAAGAGGGAGTATACTCTATTCGCGTAGAGATGTTTCCTGTGCCGCCACCGGCAGGCGGGGATTTCTCCTTCTCCTCTTCCTTATCCCTTACCGCCAGACTGTACGTGTCGACAAAGAGCATCTTAACGGAAGACGAACTGGTGCCCGAAGACTCCTACTACAGCCTTTTCCATCTCAATGGATCTCTAGCCAACACCGGCGTGCTTGGGACGGAAGCGGCCCAGAAGGAGGCTCGGCTGATCGGAGACGCCGGCCTGAGCACCGAGGGCGGGATTATGGGTTATAAACTTAAAGCCGGCGGAGGCATCGTCTACCCGCTCAACGTCCTACCGATTCTTAACGGCAAGCTTCCACCCTGCACCGTGACCTTTCGTCTCATCCCCGCTGGGCAAAGCGAAGGGCAGAACCTGCTGTCGATCTCAGACCAGGCCGGGGAGTTCCGATTCCGGATTTTCTTCGATAAAGACGGACAGCTCACGGCCACCCTGGGCTACAGAGGAATACTCCTGCGCCTTCCCTCGAACATCTACGGGCTGGAGGAGAAGCTGCACTATCGACTTGACCTGTCATTGGTACCGACCGAAAGTGGGCTGCGGGCTCTGTGGTTTCTAGACGGCGAGCAAA
>JAGLQP010000462.1 GCA_023136785.1 Spirochaetales bacterium | reverse complement strand
TTTCCCTTGATCAGGGTGTATTCGATTCCACCCTCAGCGCTGAGGATGTTCTCCGTTTGATTGAGAAGGATCCGGTGTGCCCGGATGCGGTGGGTCGCCTCCTCCTCCTGGATCTCGACCAGGACGTCGCCGAGGAGCAGCACGTAGTCTTCATCGATTTCTTCGATCGTGAAGTATTGGCTCTCCTTGGCTGACTTGATCTCCAGCAGCCGCTTCTTCCCCTCCTCCTGCACTTCGCCGGAGGGGGAGATCTTGTAGTAGTCGTACAGCCGCTTCTGCAGAGCTTGCCGGGTCCCGGCGTCATTCAATCCGAGGTCTCTGCACCAGGCAACAAGCTCATAATAACTGGCGGTATCGATGTCACGTCCCAGAGTCTTTTCGATCAGATTCGCAGCTGCCCCGGGTTCGGTTTCCATGCTCCCGGACTGCTCCTGGGCAGGAAGCAGAGCCGCGGAAACCAGGAAGATCATCGCGAATAGGTGTAAGTAGGTTCGAATCATGCCGTCCCGATCACCGATTTCAGGTACCTTCCCGTGTAGGAAGCCCTACATTGCACGATGGCCTCGGGGGAACCGCTGGCGATGATCTTTCCTCCTCTATCGCCTCCCTCCGGGCCGAGATCGATCACGTGGTCCGCCTGCTTGACGACATCCAGATTATGCTCGATCAGCACCACCGTATTCCCATTATCAACCAGGCGATTAAGAACTTCTAACAGCTGTTTCACATCGGCGAAATGCAGCCCCGTGGTCGGCTCGTCCAGGATGTAGAAGGTGCGGCCGGTACTCCGCCTGGACAGCTCGAGGGAAAGTTTTACCCTCTGAGCTTCGCCTCCGGAAATGGTGATCGCCGATTGACCCAATTGGATGTAGCCCAGACCGACCTGGATCAGCGTTTTCAGTTTCCGCTCGATCACCGGGATTTTCCTGAAAGATGCGTAGGCCTCCTCCACGGTCATGCCGAGGACATCGTCGATATTTTTCCCTTTGTAGAGAATTTGGAGGGTCTCCCGGTTGAAACGTTTGCCTTTACAGACATCGCAGGTGATATACACATCGGGGAGGAAGTGCATCTCGATTTTGATCGTACCGGCGCCCTGACAGTTCTCGCAGCGTCCGCTCTTGACGTTGAAGGAGAACCGTCCGGGTTTGTACCCCATCGCTTTGGATTCGGGCAGAGAGGCGAATAGCTCCCGAATCGGTGTAAACACCCCGATATAGGTGGCGGGATTGGATCTGGGAGTTCTGCCGATGGGACTTTGATCGATGTTGATGACCTTGTCGATCTCCTCCACACCCTCCACCGAACCGTAGCTGCCCTCGGGAAGATGGGCTCGATTCGTCCGGTTGGCCAAAACCGGATACAGTAGATCGGTTAGCAGGCTGGATTTTCCCGATCCGGAAACACCAGTGATCACGGTCAGCAACCCTAAGGGAAAGGATACGGTTATATTTTTTAAATTGTGCTCCGCCGCCCCTGTCAGGGTAATGGCTTTCCCGCTGCCCTCTCTGTGCCGATCGGGAGATTCGATCTTCAACCTGCCCGACAGGAACTTGCCGGTCAGAGATTTTTCGTGTTTCAGAACATCCTTGTAGCCTCCGGCGAACACGATCCGGCCGCCGTGCACACCGGCGCCGGGGCCGAGGTCAACGATGTAATCCGCCGAACGGAGGGTTTGTTCGTCGTGCTCGACAACAATCAAGGTGTTTCCCAGGTCTCGAAGCTGAAGCAGAGTGTCGAGAAGGCGACGGTTATCCCGCTGGTGCAGTCCGATCGTCGGTTCGTCCAGGATGTAAAGCACCCCGACCAGAGAGGAACCGATCTGCGTGGCCAGGCGGATTCTCTGAGCCTCGCCGCCGGAAAGTGTGGATGCTTGACGCTCCAGGGTCAGGTAATCCAAACCCACATCGGTCATGAACTTCAGTCGGGAAGATATCTCCTTGAGAACCTGCCGGGCGATGGTTTGCTGATTCCGGGTGAGTTTCAGGTTGCTCAAGAAGCCTTGAGCGGTCTGAACGCTCAATGTGGCGAGCTGATGGATATCCCTGCCCCCCACGGTTACGGCCAAACTTTCGGGGCGCAGGCGCCTTCCCTCGCATTTGGGACATTGCCGCCGGCTCATGTAGCCCTCGAGCCACTCTTTTACACCTTCCGACGAGGTTTCTAGATAGCGCCTCCGCAGTTCATTCAACACACCCCTGAAGTTCGACGTGTACTCCCACCGCCCTTCCCTCTGCGGGTTTTCATATCTGAAC
>JAGLQP010000461.1 GCA_023136785.1 Spirochaetales bacterium | reverse complement strand
CCGCTCTGAAGGCTGTAGTTTGCCCAAGCGAACAACGTCGGCTTGTTAGCGCTTCGGTTAAGCGCTCCCTGAGCCTCCGTGATATCCACAACCTTCCTGAAACTCTGGAGATCGTATTTTCCGGTCAAGGCTTTCTGGATCAGTGCGTCTCGATCGATCTCTACCGGTATCAGTTCCAGCTCACCGATCAGCTCGAACTCAAAATCCTCCTCTTCGATCCCCAGTACGTTCTTGACATTGAGCAGAGCGATGCGCACACCATTGTTCGTCGAGATCACCGTGGCCTTGAAACTCTCCAGATCCGACTCGGCCTGAAGAACCTCGAAGTCCGCCACCAATCCGGCGTTGTAGCGCTGCCTGGCAACATCGAGGGCATCCTCCTTGCCGGCCAGGGTCTCTGTGTTGATCGCCGCCACCTCCAGCGCAAGCAGATAGCCGTAGAAGACATTCTTGATCAGAACGACTGTTTTGCGATTCTCCTCGGCCAGGTCCAGGGCGGCCTGGGCTACGGCCTCTTCCACAAGCTTGACCCCGCCCTTGATCTTCCCGAAAGTATATACGGTCTGGGCAGCATCGATTGAAAATCCGACGGGAGCATTCCCCGATCCGGGAAAGGGATCTGAAAAATACGTCCAGATCGCACCGGCGGAAAGAGAGGGATAGTAGGCCGATTTGGCCGCCGCCAGGTCCGCCTGGGCTGCGGCTACGGCCAGTTGTTTGGACCGTATCGCCGTGCTGTTGGCCAGGCCGTAGGCTATAGCCTCCTCCAGGGTGAACCGATAGGTCTCGCCGCCGGCTGTTCCGATCATCATTACGAGCAGCGCAACGACCGCTCCAATTCGTTTCATACGTCCTTTCCTCCTTCCGGTCTGGCTGCTATCCCTTGAACCAGGATCTTCATGATGGCTTCTGCTTTTTTTTGCGGCGACGCCTTGTGCACTTCCGGGGCAATCTTTGCCACGCGATGCATGCACATCGATTGTACGGCCTGATTGACCATCCCTATGTAACCAAACACCACATCACCGGTATCGATGTCACCCCGAATCAGACTTTTTGCCTTTCCCTCTTCAACCAAAGTGTGTAGATACTCGCTGAGCCGCCGCCGCTTTTCAAAAAACGGTTCGAGGAGTTTCTTATGGATCGTGGCCGTCTCCGGAGCCAAAGCCTCCGTGAACAGGCGAAAGTAGCTGGGGTTGTCGGTGAAAAAGCCGATCTGAGCCCGGGCTACGGCTTCCATCTTCTCCAAGGGATTTTGGGTCTGCACGATCTGCTTTCCGACAAAGGTCTCGAGGCGCTCCAACACGGTAAGCATCACCTGAAAGTAGAGATCCTCTTTGTCCTTGAAATACAGGTAGAGGGTACCCTTGGCCAGTCGAGCCTCCAGGGCCACCTCGTCCAAAGCGGTGGTTTCGTACCCTTTCCGGGCAAACACCCGCAGGGATGCCCGGATGATGGCATTACGTTTTTTTTCTTTTTTTGCGTCCTGCGCTTCAGGCATATTTACAAATGACTGAACAGTCAGTCATAAGCATATGAATATTTCACGCTATCGTCAACAAAAATCATCTCCGTTTACCCTCGCCCTGCGACAACCTTAACACGGGTATTGGCAACGCCTTGATCAGCTGCCTCAACTAGAATAATGTGGAGACAAATCTTGGGAGTTTTTCGAGAAGGAGTTGGAGATATGGCAAAGGTAGTGAATTATCAGGAAATCAAGTCTCATGAGTCGTGCAGGTATGACGGAGTCTCGATGGGGGAGGTCATGCTCCGCATCGATCCTCGCGACGTGCCCACCGCCCGCATGCGGGACAACATCCGTGTGTCCCAGGGCGGCGGGGAAACAAACGTGGCCTGCGGGCTGGCCTATACCTTTGGCCTCCGCACCGCCGTTCTCACCGCCTTGGTGAATGATCCGATCGGGGAAAATATCCGAAACCAGATGCGGGAAGCCGGCGTGGATGTGACTAAGATCATCTGGTGGAACACAAAGAACGACGGCAGCCGCTACTCCACAAACCAGAAGGGGGGCTTGCACAACGGCGTGAACTTCACCTACAACGGATCCGGGGTGCTGCCCTCCAACACTACCTACTACCGGGCCCACAGCCCGGCAACCCAGCTCGAGCCCGGAGATTTCGATTTCGACTCCTTGTTCGCCAAGGAGGGTGTGCGGGTATTCAATACCGGCGGTATATTCACCCTGATCGGTACCAAGACGGCGGATGTGGCTATCGAGGCGGCACAGAAGGCCGCC
>JAGLQP010000460.1 GCA_023136785.1 Spirochaetales bacterium | reverse complement strand
ATTCTGTCCTGCGATTTTCTATCCCGACCGTTGCCAGATCCCGAAGTTTAACACCGGCGGCAATCGGTAGATCCAGCAGCTGCTCTGGCTTGAGGAACCGGCTGTCCAGGATGTGGGGTTCTTCATTTTCCAGACCGAATCCACCCACAACGTTTGCGGCTCTAATCTTCTGTATCAGATCTTCCAGAACAAGGTGAGACACCGACAGTTTCTGCGGGTCGTATTCAACCACGACCTCAGGTTTGTAGCCCCCGGTGATTTCGATTTCACCGCTACCCTCTACATTCTCAAAAATGCGCTTCAGATCCTCCTCACTCAGGTCGCCGGCGATTGGGAATGCGACGATAAACACAGGTTGTCCAAGGGGGTCGCTCTTCAAAATTACCGGTCGTTGCGCCTTTGTTGGGAAATCCGTGTATGCTGCGTAAACAACCTCTCTGACCGAGAGGAAGGCTGTATCCAGGTCCGTGTCCGATGAAAAGGTGATGATCAAGCGGGCTTTACCCCTGTCGGCGACCGAAAAGATCTCTATGATTCCCGCTACGTGGGCGATATTCGCCTCCAGGGGGTCCACTATTGTCCGCTCGATCTCCTCTTCAAAAGCTCCTCTGCATTCAATTGTTATTGAAATTGATTGTTTCCGGGAACTGGGTAGGTACCCGAGAGGCACCGATGCGGCGAATAGGACGATCAGGATACATAAGAATATAAGCAGCAGGGAAACCCTTCTGGGTTTCTCGATCCAACTTTTGCGATAATTCATTGCCGCAGAGATCGTGAAGCACGGGTCAACCGATCGTAGAGCACCGGGAAGATCAGCAGTATGGAAACCAGGCCGACGAGGAGCCCACCGATAAGGGCGACTGCGGTGTTGCTCTGAAGAGCCGCCTCTCCGACCGAGTGTACAGCGATCGGAATCATTGCTACAACTGTAGACAGCACGGTTGCAGCGATGGGTTTAAGTCGATCAGCGCTTGAGTTCAAAATGTGCTTGCGGGTAATCGGCTTTCCCCTCGCATAACCCACAACAAGTATAATTGAGATGTTTATTGCCGTACCGAGCAAAATCAAAATTCCCAGGAATGAGTTGATATTCAGGCTGTACCCACACAGCAGTAGAGCAACCAGACTTCCGGACAAGGCAGGCAGCAGAGACAACAGAAGTACGAGGGGAAGGACAAAGGATTCAAACTGTGCGCCTAGCAGAAGATACATGAGGAACAGAGCAAAGAAAAAAACAACCAAAATATGTCGCTGATTCTGCTTCAAAGCCGAGACTGTCAACAATTCACCGGAATGTTCAGCACCGGTTGAAAGAAAAGTTGTGACCTTGTCTGTACAGCCGGGGGCAGGATGCACGGTCAGATTCACCGCGGGCGTGCGATTGAAACGATGAAGCTCCCGATACGAGTGAGCGTGCTCGAATGTAGCCAGGACTCCCGTTTCAACAAGCTCACGTCCAACAGGAATACGAATCCGCTTACGCTGATCCTCCGTGGCAAGATCCGCCGGATCCAGGCGGACTCGAATATCGACGTTTCTTCCCCCGGATTGAAATTGAGCTCCTGTGTGGCCCCGAAACGCCGTACGTAAGGAATTAAGCACAACCGCCGGTTCTGCCTGATGGGATGCCATTCTTGCCGGTTCCAGGTTGAGCTGGATGCGAGGCGCCTCCCCCACCGTATCGATCTCAAACGCGCTGGCCAAGCGGTTGTCGGTGAGTTGTTCCGCGGTGTATTTTGCCCTTTCCACGAGCAATTCTCGATCCATACCGGTTAGGCGATACTTTATGACATCCGAAGCACCGAGAAGCAGGCGGACCGAATCTGTCGGTCGAGATAGGGTATAGTGAATGCCGGGAACCTGTTCCAAGACCTCGCTGATTTTTGTCAGTACCCTTGAGGAAAGTTGTTCTCGGATATCAGTTAGATGAATGCGGAAACGAACACAACGGGGATCCCTGTCCGGTTCGCTTCGATCCAACAAAGTACTACGATCGTAACCGGCTGCGGCGAAGACCGAAGCTACCCCGTCAAGAGCATATAAATCGACCGCGATCTCTTGACTTCGAGACCGGCAAAGGTCGACCGGCGTCCCCGCCGGAAAAGCAGCCCGAATCTCATATTCCCCTGATACGATATCCGGAAAGATACGTTTAGGAAGGTATATAAACGAAACGATCGCGGCTACCACCAAGAAAGTCAGTAGCACCACGACGACGAGCGGACGGTTCAGCGCCTTCTCGAGATATAGAGCCTAA
>JAGLQP010000046.1 GCA_023136785.1 Spirochaetales bacterium | reverse complement strand
AAGGTCTGCTTCCAGGCCTTGAAATGAACCTTGGCGGTCTGAGTGATCACGCCATCCAGGTCGAAAATCGCTCCTTCGCAGCATCTAGTTTCTGTCATCCTCTATCCTTTCCCAGTTGATTCAACAGGCAGACCAAGACGTCTGGTTCACTCACGAAATGAGTGCGCTCGCAGATCCGACGGACCGCCTGCTTTATCGCTGTTTCCGATGTCACAAAGATCGCCGAGGTTTGGGGGGAATTTGCCGCCTCAACCATGGGAATATCCGAAGAAGTGTCACCGCAAACCAAGTTTCCACCCCCGGCCAAATCCAGATCCAGCTCGCCATCCAGGAACGATACCCCGTCTCCCTTGTCGAAATCCTTCAGGCCCGATTCTCCTTCCACGGTAAGGATGATCTCGATGTCTTTGCCCGTGTCCTCTGTCCGGAAATACTCACCCTGTGGATCGATATCCCGGATCAGCTCCTCGATCACGTTCATGAACGCCTCAGACTCTGTGGTCGGGATCGAGCCGTAGATATCCTGCCTGGCAACGGTGGTCTGGCCGAACTTGAACTGCAGGCCTGAACCGATCAGGCTGAACAGCTCGTACCGCGGATCCTGCATCAGCTGTTCGAGCCGTCGGTTCAGGTGGTCTAACTTGTTCTGCTTTTCCTGCTCGATGGGAAGACGCCCGTCTCTGCCTCTGGCGTCCAGATACTCTCTGCCCTTCGATCCGGCCAGGATGAACAGCCCCGGGGGGGCAACGGTGATGTCTACAAGGCCGCCCCCGTACAGGGGGGCGGAGGTCAGAATCACGGCGTTTTCAACTGCTCTCTGGGCAAAACGGGACAGGAACACGGCGTTGTACACAGACTGGATCGAGGACAGGTAGCGACCGCAGTAATTGTTCACCGTTCCATCCCGATCGCTGATCAGGTTCGTAAGGGGTAATCTCAAGCCGTGGGAAAATTCAAGTGCAGACCCTATCTCCTCCCGGAATCCGGGATGTAGCTCGGCGAAATAGGAGAGTAGAGCCCGCTCTCCCTGTTCGAGGAAAATCAGGTCCTTTTCGAGCTCGCTGATTTCATAGCCGAGCTCCAGGCAGAGGGCACTACTGGTCAATACGAAGCGGTCGTTCTGACGGGGAATGTTTTGAAGAGCTTTGAGGAATGACCTGAGCTGCTCCGAGCCTTGAGGATCGGGGCTCTCACTCTCCATGATCCGGCTGACCAGCTTCCGGCGCAGTTTTCCCGTTTCCTGCATGAGGGCGTAGAACTGCTGAATCGTCTCTATCCTTTGCGGCATTCCCTCGCACCCGGAGTGGGGCTTCTATCTACCCTATCGGGTTTTCCTGGAAACAATCAACTACAAGAGCGGCCTTCAGGAAACCTACTGGGCTGCCGCGAGCAGCTTTTCGACCTGGTATTCAGAGCTCTCTTTGGCTCTGTGGATTTTCTCGAGGATGCTTTTCCGAGCCCTGATTGTTTGAACACGTACCTCCGGGTCGTCTCCTGGAGCGGTCAGGGCGTCTACCACAGCCACGAAGAAAAGACCCGCCAGCAATTCGTCCAGAGACTCAGGCTGAAACCAGAGAATGTCCCGGTGTCGGTTGATTCGCAGGTACTCCTGGACCTCGGTATCCTCGAGAAGGGTGTGCAATACCCGCGCCGACTGTTGCTGTTCAGGTCCCTCTCCGGTCTGTGGGTCGAACCAGCCCTGATGGGAGGTCAGGATCTTTATCAGTGCCAGTGAACGCCGGCTGTCCTCGCCGCTCAATCCCAGGTCCTCCAGGACCGAGGTAAGCAGCTTTCCCAGCAGCCATTCGTCGATCCAGCTGCGGCTCTTTAGCGCCCGCTGCTGCGGGCCTGAAATCCCACCCAGAAGATGCACGAATAGCCATCCGAGCAGCGTTCCCCAGGTGAACTCCTCAGTTCCCAGGATCCACCTTGCCTTTACTTTGGTAGTTCTCCCACTGCTTCCCTCGAGCAGAGCGCGAAGGTTTTCCCCGATCCCCCTGTCCTTCTTCATCACCGGCAGTACGTCAACCAGGGCGGGAAGATCAAGACAGGCGAGGAGTTTCACCTTCAGCTCGGAAGCCAGGGATTCAGCATCACCGGAAGCGCGGGAGAAATCCTTCACGCTCCGGAACAGATTGTCGATCGCCCCTGATAGTTCGTCCGCAAAGGCCTGCGGGGAGGGCTGATTGGGATCGACCCGCCGAGCCGCGATCAGGCTTCGAAAAACATCGGCGTTGACCAGCTCCCGGATGGGCAGGTGTACAGGCTTGAGCAGGATCTCTCGCAGAGCCGTCTCCACGCTTGGCACACCCCGCCCGTTCAGATAATCCGAAAGGGCAGCGTAGGGCTGTCCGGGGGAGTCCGTCACCTCCCGGAAATCGAGAAATACGTGGGCTTTGTACGCCTGAAGCTCTACGTACAGACCCCGCCGGTGCAGCAGGCTGGCGCTGCGCAGATATTCCAGACCGCTCAGATGATCTCGGAAGATCCAGTACTCCTCAGCCGTGTTTGACAGGCCGAGGGCTTCGCCAAGGGAGAGTTGTGTCAGTACCCTGTCGGTTCCTCGAGCGTTGGGGACCGCGACACTTGAGGACATGTGTATCCAGCCACCGGCTTCTGCGTACCGGTTGTGGTAGACCACCAAGACCCGCTCTCGATCGGTTCGATTGGAATAAGCAAACACATCCTCGTTCACATCGGAGTCAGCTGCGTCGCGGAAATCGTAGAGCTGGAAATGCCGGACCTCTGAAAACAGGTAACGTCGGTGCAGCAGAGGAAAGATTTCCCGCTCGTGGCGCCGAACAAGCTCTTCATCGGGCAGCTCCTCCCAATAGGCTTTCCTGTACTCCATTCCGTACTTTTCCGTTAGTCCTTCAACCTGACCGTGCCCGAACATGGGCAGACCGGGAAGCGTAGCCATCAGAAGGCAGACACCGAAGTACTTGTCCCCCTTCCCGAACTGGGCCACGGCGGTCTCCTCGTCGGGATTGTTCATGAAGTTGACGAATCGTTTCAGGATCTCCGGGTTGAACTCCAGAGTGTTCTTGATAACCCGGCGATACTTGGCATTTTCTTCGTTCTTCAGCATGTTCATGAAGGCGCTGTTGTACACCCGGTGCATGCCCAGGGTGCGCACAAAGTAGCCCTCGAGCATCCAAAACGCTTCGGCCAGAAGCAGAGTGTCCGGAACCTCCCGGGCCACCCGATCTACGACCCGCCGCCAAAACTCCTTCGGCACAGCCTCGTCGAAGCTTTGCCGGCTCATCCCATGGTCCGCCCGGGAGGGAATGTCACCGCCTGACCCTGGTGCGGGAAACCAGAGACGCTGGAAGTGTTTCTTGGTCAAGGTCATGGCGGCGTCGAAACGTATAATCGGAAAGGACCTGGCCACGTGGAGGATCCTCTGAATCACAGCTTCCCGGACCGCAGGATTACGAAAGTCAAGCTGAGCCGTGTCGTTCCAAGGCGTGCTGGTACCGTCGTTGCCGTGGTAGATGTAGCGTTCCTCTGCGCTGGCGCGGTCGACACGTTTGAAAACGACTGCGGCGTCATCGCGGCTGTAGTAGTGATCTTCGAGGATGATGCCTACCCTGGGATCAGAGGTGAGGTCGGGACCGTTGAAGGTATACGACGGAAAGGGACTATAGGGCAGAGAGATGAACCAATCGGGGTGCTCGATGACCCAGTGCGAGTCGATTCCCATGTGATTGGGAACCATGTCTCCGGCCATTCTGATGCCCCGCTGCCAGGCCCGGTTTTTCAGGTTGTTGAAGGCCTCCCAGCCTCCGAGATCCGGGGAGATGTCGTACCCGGACAGGCTGTAAGCCGAAGCTTCCGCTTCGGGATTGCCGCACATTTGTTTGATCCGCTTCGAGGCGGAGCTCCGCTCCCACAGGCCGATCAACCACAGGCCGGTGAAACCCCAGCGGGCCAGGCGGTCTATCTCTTCATCGGGAACCTGGTCCAGACGGCGCAGATCCCGCTGGTAGCGTTTCGAAAGTTGATCGAGCCACACGTAGGCGTTTTTTGCCATCATCACCACCCGAGGCATCCAGTCCAGATCGTGACTGAAGGCTTCTGCCTCGGCTTCCAGAGCTTGGAAATCGACGACTCGGGCCGGTCCGGCCCCCAGGCCCTTGAGCTTTTGCTCCTCCTGGATCAGATCCAGGCTGCCGAGCAGCCGATACAGGTAATCGTCTAGAAGATATCCCCAGTGCTGCCGGATGTATTCGAGCTGATCGGTCAGGGAATGGGGACGGGCTACGGCCGGACTGCGCAGCATGGTGATCAGGTCCTGTTTTTCCGGTCCAAAACAGGGTTCGCTTTCGAAGAATTCCCCAAGGGCCTCGAGGGCCGGGAGGTAGGCTGTAACTCTCTCCAGTAGATCGTCATCGAAGAGTTCCAAGTAGGGGGAAAAGGCGGGGTTCTGGTTGGCCAGCCAGAGGAGAAGGAGCTCCTCAATCGCCAGCCGGCGATGGGAAACCCCGGAAGTCCTACCTTCAAGCCAGGATTTCGGGGCCCTACGATTTCGATACACCGTGACCGGTGGAAACTGATCGGCAAACTGCAGGAGTGTTCGGTTCAGCTCATCCGGACCGATTCGTTTCTCCAGAAATGACAGGGCGCGATTCATGGCCTTCGGGCTCATCTCCGCCTGAAAGCGCTGCACAACGAAATGTAGGATCTCGTCGATCAAGCCCATGGCGTTGATCTGCCCCGCCTTTACCGCTGCTTCAGGATAGCGAAGCAGGTCTCGGCGACTGTTCATCTTCTGGGCGAAGACGCGGGAGGCGTGAAAATTGGCCAGGATCACATTCCCGCTCAGGGAGAACAGGGATTGATCGAAATCGTACCGGTCGCGAGCGGAGCGGGAGATGTGGAATTCCATCATTTCACGATTTCGTCCAACAGCTGCCGCAGCTGGGTTGAGGATTCAAGGTAGGCTCGAGCCTCGAAGATATCTATGCCGATCTTGATCGAATAGGCGGTATCGGGGAGTTGAGCGAACAGAGCCTCGTCGTTGCTGTCGTCCCCCGCTGCGAGAATGAACTGCCAGTTTTCCCGGGACAACCAGAGGGAAGCGGCGTTCGCCTTGCTGACATTGACGTGCTTCACCTCCAGAACTTTCTTTCCCTCCAGCACATCGAGGTTCAGATCGCCGGTCACGCTGAACAGGATATCCTTGAACTCACCGGCCCGCAGGGCGGCCAGTTCCGGCTCGGCGTTTCGGAAGTGCCAGGCCAGGGCATACTCCTTTTCTTCGACCGTGGATCCGGGGGTTCTGTCTTTGAACAGCTCGAAGATCGGCAGAAGTTGTTCCTTCCACTCGTTATTCAGCCCTTCGATGAGCTGCCACTTCTGCCCCTTGGGCTTGAACCAGGCGCCGTGACAGGCGATCAAACTGAGATCCATGTTGCCGAACCAGCCGCTCATCATGCCTCGTCTGCGTCCGCTGGCCACCACGACATCGTTTCTCGGGTCCGCCGCCAGGCGTTTGAGCAGGTCGACCAGCTCCGGATCAGGGGCCGCATCCTGAGGTCTGGCGCGGATCGGAACCAGGGTGCCGTCGTAGTCCAGGATGATCAACCGTCTCTCCGCCTGTCGGTATGCCGCTACGAGCTCACTCTTAAGATCGCCGGCGAGTTTTTTGACTTGGTATCCTTCCTGAACTTCCCGGACCTGGATCAGTTTGTTCAGGAAGTCCTTTGTCCAGGCGACTATATCGTAACGACTCAAGCGCTCGTTCATGATCGCGTTTCGCTCGATCTGCTCTTTCTCATCCATTTCCAGGGCCGTTTTGAGGGCAGAGGCGATCTCTTCTCTGTTGTTCGGGTTGATCAGAAGGGCTTCACCCATTTCCCGGGCTGAACCAGCCGTTTCGCTCAGGATCAACACACCCCCGGTATCCCTGTGGGTGGCTACGAACTCCTTGGCCACCAGGTTCATCCCGTCGCGCAGAGGCGTGACCAGCAGTACGTCCGCCAGACCGTAGAAGGCGGACAGGCGTTCGAAGGAGAAACCTCGGTAGAAGTAGTGGATGGGCACCCAGCCGATGGTTCCGAGCTTCCCGTTGATCGTGCTGATCAGTTCATCGATTTCCCGCTTCAGAGCGCGATAGCGGCGCACCCTGGTTCGCGAGGGGACCGCGATGAGCAGCAGCACGACTTTTTCCCGATACTCGGGACTGTTTTCCAGCAGCAGCTCGTAGGCCTTGAGGCGTTCGGGAATTCCTTTGGTGTAGTCCAGGCGGTCCACCGAGAGAATCACCTTTAAGCCTTGCAACTCCCGGGCCGCACTATTCATCTCCCGCTGAACGCCGCTGTTCGAAAGGGCGCCTGAGTACTTCTTGTAGTCGATCCCCATGGGAAATACGTCGACTCTGCTCAGTCTTTGTTCATGCCGAACGTAGCCCATGTTGTTTTCTACGCCCAAGAGCCGGCGAACGCTGGAGATAAAATGGCGGGCGTAGTCGTAGGCGTGAAAACCGATCAGATCAGCACCAAGCAAACCGGTCAGGATCTCGGTCCTCCAGGGCAGGAGGCGAAACACCTCAAAGGAGGGGAAGGGGATATGCAGAAAGAATCCGATTTGGGCGTCCGGAAACTTCTCTCGGATCAGCGCGGGAAGCAGCATGAGCTGGTAGTCGTGGATCCAAATCATATCTTCCGGTCCAGCCGCTTCGAGCACCTTCTCCAGATAGATCGAGTTCACCCGTCGGTAGGACTCCCAAAGAGAATTGTCATAGGTCGTATAACTGGGGAAGTAGTGGAAAAGGGGCCAGATCACGTTGTTGCAGAATCCGTAGTAGAAGGATTCTAGATCTTCTCTGGTCAGTTCCACCGGGATGCTGTGGTATTCTCGCTTCAGTGTTGTTTCAATCTCCCGCCTGTCTTCCCGACCGAGCTCGTCGACGGCAAGACCGGACCAGCCGATCCGGAGGATCCTGTCCTTCTGCCCGAGGGAGCTCAGGCCCGTGGCCAGGCCTCCCATGCTGGGTTTGAACTCCAACTTTGATTTTCTCTTTTCCACAGACACGGACAGTCTGTTGGAGACGAGGATTAAGTTTGCCATCGCTTGTTTTTCAGTGTAGTGGGATTCCAGCTTCCCATCAAGGTTGCTCAGACGATGTGTAGGTCGATACCAAGACCGCGGATGTGCTCCGCGTAATCCTCCGGGATGCCTGCGTCGGTGATCACAGAGGTAAACTCACGGAGATCGGCAAAGTAGGCGGCTTGAATTGTGCCGAACTTGCTCGAATCCACGAGAAGGATGCGGGCCAGGGAAGACCGGATCGACGCTTTCTTCACCTCTATTTCGTAGGTGTTCGTGCAGGTGACTCCCAGTCTTTCGCTGACCCCGCTGGCGGAGATAAACGCCTTGTTTGCCCGGTAGCGGCTGATCAGTTCGACGGCCTCCGGACTTTCAAACACCAGACTGTTCTCATGCAGAGAACCCCCGGCGAAGATCAGGGAACACTTTTCCCGGCGATGAACCTCGACCAGGATATTGAGAGCCCAGCAGAGCACGGTCAGCTGGAGGGTGTCGGGGATGCTTTTAGCCAAGCACTCGGTGGTGGAGCCGCCGTCAATGATGATGATATCTCCCTCTTCCACCAGGGAAGCGGCTTTTCTGCCGATGCTCATCTTGACCTCTCCCCGCTGGGCTCCCGCTTCAGCCAGGGAGTAACGGGATGCCCCCAGGCTGCCGGGATTCAGGACGGCACCGGAATGCACGAGCTTCACGATGTTGTCTTGAGAGAGCAGGCTCAGGTCCCGCCGAATGGTCATCTCCGACACGGAAAGTTTTTCCGCCAGCTCCCGAACCGTAGCCGCATTTTGTACCTGCAGAGTTTGAACGATAGTTGCCAGGCGATCCCGTCGACTGCTCATCTAATCTCGTTTCTGTCCAGAGAGATAGGTTTGCCCAATTATAGCAGAAATCCTGTGAATATCAAGAAAAAAACACGATAAATGTTGTTTATTTCTCAAATGGACTTGACAAAAGGGGCAATATTCACATAATTTTGCATAGAAGTGAGAAAATAGCACATTTTAAATATAAAATGTGTCGATAATAACATATAGAACAAAATAATGTTCAGGAGGAAACATGGCTGAGGTACATTCAAACGCGTTGGGGATGATCGAGTGTCGGGGCTTCGCCGCCATGGTGGAGGCCTCCGATGCCATGGCCAAAGCGGCCAAGGTGGAGCTGGTGCGCTATGAGAAAACAGGGGGCGGTCACGTGACCGCGATCGTTCGGGGTGACGTGGCGGCTGTCCGGGCGGCGCTGGATGCCGGCGGCCGGGCCGCCGAACGGGTCGGAGAAGTGATTTCCGTACATATCATTCCGCGACCCCACAGCAATGTGGACAGCGCGCTGCCCTTGGGTCTGCAGCAGGAAACGCAGTAGGGGGAGTGAGCTATGGCTGATGAACGTATCGATCTGAGGACCTACATCTTTCTCGACTCTCTGCAGTACCAGATGGCCTCTCTCATGGCCACGACCTCCCGGGGTTACTACCCGGTGGCACTGCAGGCCTGTATGATCATTGAAATTTCTCCGGGAATCGAAATCAACCGGTTTACGGATATCGCCCTCAAAGCGACCAACGTAACCCCGGGTATCCAGTTTGTCGAGCGCCTGTTCGGACTCCTCGAGGTCCATTCGGACAGTCAGGCCGACGCCCGCCAGGCTGGTGCGGCCATTCTCAAGGAGTTGGGGCGAAGTGAAGAAGAGCGAATGAAGCCGCGAATCCTGACCAGTCAGCTGATCAAGAACATATCCGATCACCACGCCCAGCTGATCAACAAGATCCGTTACGGAAACATGGTCTTGAGAGGGGACACCCTCTACGTGTTGGAGATCGAGCCTTCGGGATACGCCTACTTCGCCGCCAATGAGGCGGAGAAGGCTTCCCATATCAACATCATCAATGTGCAGGGAGTAGGGCGCTTCGGACGGGTGTACATCGCGGGGGAAGAAGCGGAAGTGCTGGTCAGCAAGGATATCGTGGAATCCCGCCTGCTTTCACTGCCCGGTCGAGAGCCGGAAGGCCGGGCGGAGTAGCTCAAGTCAATACAACGCTTAAGAGGAGATGAGAAATGCATGATGTTTATTCCGATGCTTTGGGAATGATCGAATGTCGCGGTTTTGCAGCCATGGTAGAGGCTTCCGATGCCATGGTAAAGGCGGCCAAGGTCGAACTTACGGGCTATGAGAAGACTGGAGGCGGCTACGTGAC
>JAGLQP010000459.1 GCA_023136785.1 Spirochaetales bacterium | reverse complement strand
CGTGTCCACGATTTCCTGCCAGACTTCCGTGTCCACCTTGGCGTTGATTCCCTCATCGGCCAGCACGAAGGCTCTATGCTCGAAAACGGAGATGAAGATCAGAATGCCGGTGCGGTCCCGCGTGTTGTTCAGTCCGTTGCGGTAAAAAGAGGTCAAGGCTGCCTCTTCCACCTCCTCGTTGATCTCCGCTTTGGTGATGAAAATCCGTTTCAGCCAGGAGATACGCTTGACCAGCTCGTGGAAGAGCAGGAAGCACACCGCGAAAACGGCGGGAAACAGCCAGAGGTCAAGCGCCGTGACCCCGCCCCAGGATTTGCGTATGCTGAAAACGAGGGTTACCACTATTGCGATCAGGAGTCCGAAGATCAGCGCCCCGATCATATTGGACATCGGATAGTGATAGCTCGCGGACACGACCATGGGCACGATCTCCCCGGAGGTGTTTTTTTCCACCTCCTTCACGCAGGTTTCGACCTCCCTCTTTTCCTCTTCCGTTAGAAACTTTGTTGCTAAGTTTTTCATAAACAGTTCCTTCTATACCGCCTACCAGCCACCGGAGGCTCCGCCCCCGCCAAAACCGCCTCCACCACCGGAGAATCCACCGCCTGAAAATCCGCCTCCACTGGAAAATCCTCCGCCGCCGTAGAAACGGCCACCGCGCCGGGCAGCAGACATCAGAAACAGGCTCGGTATGATCAATCCGGCTCCGAAGCCCACCGGGATGAAGAGGAGGAGGAGCAGCGGAAAGGCCAGAGGCAGAGCGAACCAGGCAACCAGAGGAATGAGGATCGCACCGGCAATGGCTCCGATAACCCGCTTTCGCGAACCGAGCACCGATATGATGACCAGGAGAATGAAGAAGGGAAACAAACCGAACCGAGAGCCGGCACGGGGTCTGGGAGCGGTCTGCTCGCCAGCCTCGTACTCTCCCCGTACGGTGGAAGCGATTGCCTCCACCCCGCGGACCAGACCCTCGTCGAACTGACCGGCTTTGAAGTAGGCGACGATATCGTAGTCAATGATTCTACCGGCCTGAAGATCGGTGAATACTCCCTCCAGGCCGTAGCCCACCTCGATCCGTACCCTGCGTTCCGCCTGAGCAACCAGGAGCAGCACACCATTGTCGTACTCGGCCTGGCCGATGCCCCAGGTCTCGGCAACCCGGATCGAATACCCTTCCAGATCCTCTTCCTCCAGCGAGGGGATGGTCAGGACAACAACCTGGGTGGAATCCGATTCCTCCAACTCTCGGGCAACGGCCTCTATACGGCTCTCCGCCGAGGCTGAGATCATGTTGGCGTAGTCATTGACCCGCCCTCTGAGTTGGGGCACTTCCAGGGCACCGGCGGTGCCGCCAAGGAAGACAAGCAGTAGGAGCACCGCCGAGGCCAGGAGTGCGTTCTTTCTGCAGAGATGCCTGAGAAGACCATGTAGTGTCATAGCGTCACCCCGATCGTTTAGAATTCGACCTTAGGCACTTCGCGGGCTGTTGCATCGGCCTCGAAGTAGGCCTTGCGTTCGAGGTGCAGGAGGATGTTGTTGGTGATCGAATTGGGGAAGCGACGGATCGAGAAGTTGAACCGCTCCACCGCTTTATTGTAGCGCTGCCTGGCCACGCTGATGCGGTTCTCGGTTCCTTCCAGCTGGACCTGGAGGTCGCGGAAGTTCTGATTGGACTTCAACTCCGGATAGGCCTCGACCACTACCATGAGCCGGGACAGGGCTGAGGAAAGAGAGCCCTGGGCTTCCTGGAACTGGGCAACCGCCTGCGGATCGCTGAGCATCTCCGGAGTGAGCTGAATCGAGGTTGCCCGGGACCGGGCATTGATCACCGCCTCGAGAGTTTCTCGCTCCTGAGAGGCAAACCCTTTCACCGTTTCTACCAGGTTGGGAATCAGGTCCGCCCGGCGTTGGAGCTGCGCATCGAGATCGCCCCAGGCTTTGAACACCGCTTCTTCGTAGCGCTGCATCGTGTTGTAGCCGCAGCTTGAGAGAACAACGGCGGCAACAATCACCACTCCGATCATTAAGGCTTTTTTCACTGCAGTTTTCATGCTCACCTTCCTAAGTTTTACGTGTTTTCTATAATGTACGTTTTCATTATTCTGTTTTCAAGGCTCGCCCGAAAAAAAGACGCGCCCAAGAAAAGAGGACCCCTGGCCACGGGCAGGACATTTCAATACAATAGCGGGTGCTGGAGGGTCGCTTTTGTGGCTGGAATAATCAGGAAGATGTTGTTTGGACTGGTCTTGGAAGACGCTAT
>JAGLQP010000458.1 GCA_023136785.1 Spirochaetales bacterium | reverse complement strand
GCGATCAACCGGGCTGCGATCGGCCGGGCCACGCTCGGCCAGCAACCGGGATACCACCCGGAGCACATTTCCATCCACAACCCCGAGGGGTTCGGCAAAGGCGATACTAAGTACCGCGGCGGCTGTATACTCACCGATGCCGGGAAGCTGCCGGATCTGTTCCTCTGTATCGGGAAAGCGTCCGTCCCATTTTTCGAGGATGATGCGGGCGGAGCGGTGCAGGTTGCGGGCACGGCTGTAGTAGCCCAGGCCTTCCCAGGCTTTCAGTACATCCTCCTGCTCCGACCGGGCCAGGGATTCGAGGGTCGGAAAGAGGGCGAGCCAGCGGCTGTAGTATTGAGCTACGGTTTCGCTTCGGGTTTGCTGAAGCATGACCTCGCTGATCCAGATTCGGTACGGATCATGCTCCTCCCGCCAGGGAAGTTCCCGCTTGTTCCGGTAGAACCAGACGAGCAGTCGGTGGCTCAGCCCAGGGGAGATGCTAGCGAAAGCCGTGGAGTCGGTCCCTGCCGGGATTTTAGGCATCCTCTGTTATGATGCGGATATGGAGATCCTCCAGCTGGGCAGAGTCTACTTCGGCGGGACAGTCGTCCATCAGACTCTGACCGAGGGTGTTCTTTGGAAAGGCGATCACCTCCCGGATGGATTGTTCCCCGGCCAGAAGCATCACCAGACGGTCAAGCCCCGGAGCTATGCCTCCGTGGGGAGGAGGTCCATACTCGAAGGCATCGAGGAGAAAGCCGAAGCGTCGCCTTGCCTCCTGCTCCGGTAGTCCTACGATGGCGAAGATGCGGCTCTGGAGCTCCGGATCGTGTACCCTGATCGAGCCGGAGGCCAGTTCCGTACCGTTACAGACCAGGTCGTAGAGATCTCCCTTCACGATTCCCGGGTCTTTTTCCATATCTGGGATGTAGCGCTCCTGGGGCATGGTGAACATGTGATGGGCCGGGTCCCATTTCTCCTCCTCCTCGTTCCATTCGAAGAGGGGAAAGTCGACGATCCAGCAGAAGCGGAATTGCCCTTGATCGTACAGGTTCATTTCCTTTCCCAGCTGGGATCGCACAGCACCGAGAGACAGGCAGGCCTTCTTCCACTGCGCCCCGACAAAGAGGATCAGATCCCCCGATTTAGCGCCGAGAGTCTGGACGACCTCCCTCTGGAGAGCGTCGTAGAACTTGGAGATTCCCCCCTCCAGGCCGGAATCCGTCACTTTCATCCAGGCCAATCCCTTGGCCCCGTAGATCTTGGCGGTTTCCTCCAACTCGGTGATTTGTTTGCGGGAGTACTCGCCGCATCCCGGCGCAACCAGGGCTTTCACTGCACCGCCTTCTGTGAGCACTTTACGGAACACCTGAAACTCCCCGCGCTCGGCGAGATCTGCAAAATCCTGAAGCTCGAGTTCGTAGCGCAGATCCGGTTTGTCCGAACCATAGCGATTCATCGTTTCATCGTAGACCAGCCGGGGAAAGGGAAGAGGAATTTCCATATTCAAGGTTCTGCGAAAGATGTTGTGCATCATTCCCTCTACCACGGCAAACACGTCGTCTTTACCGACGAAACTCATCTCTATGTCGATCTGGGTGTGTTCGATTTGTCGATCCCCCCGGGCATCCTCGTCGCGGAAACAGCGGGCAATCTGGAAGTACTTATCGAAACCGGAGACCATGAGCAGCTGTTTGTAGATCTGCGGAGATTGAGGTAGGGCGTAGAACTTGCCCTTGTGCAGCCGCGAGGGCACCAGAAAATCCCGGGCCCCTTCGGGGGTTGAGCGTATCAGTGTTGGGGTCTCGATTTCATAGAATCCCTGTCCGATCAGATACTCACGAGCGGCGTAGGTAGCATCGTTACGAAGCTGGATCTTTCTCTGCATCGAGAAAGAGCGCAGATCTAGAAACCTGTACTTGAAACGCAGCTCTTCCCGGGCATCACTGCGCTCATCGATCATGAAGGGCAGGGTGGCGCAGCGGGAGAGGATGCGCATTTTTTCAAGCTTTACCTCGACTTCGCCGGTGGGCATCTTGGGGTTTACCATGTCTTTAGGCCGCGGACGTACCGCCCCCTCCACAGCAATGCAGTATTCGAACTTGAGCTCTGCGGCCAATTCCTTCAACTCTGCCGGAGCATCCGCATCGACAACCACCTGGGTAAGTCCGTAGCGATCCCGAAGATCAATGAACTTGATTGTCCCGAAATCCCGATGTCTGTGCACCCAGCCGTTTAGAGTTACTCTGTTGCCGACATCACTCTTCCTAAGTTGCCCGCAGTTGGC
>JAGLQP010000457.1 GCA_023136785.1 Spirochaetales bacterium | reverse complement strand
GAGAACCTCCGGTCGGAGATAGGTCAGGTGCTTGCCGGGGGGTAGCTGTTTCATTACAATTGAGACTTAGTTGATTGAAAAGGATCGAATATGATTGAAGTCCAGAAGATCACCATGAAAGACGGAGCCCTGCAGGTTCCGGTCAATCCGACTATTCCGTTCATCGAAGGTGACGGAACCGGACCCGATATCTGGGCTGCGGCGGTGCGGGTTCTCGACGCAGCAGTCCAGAACAGCTACGACGGTAGACGAAAAATCGTCTGGAAGGAAATCTTGGCCGGCGAAAAAGCGTATAAAGAAACCGGCAGCTGGCTTCCCGACGAAACCGTGGATACCTTTAAAGAGTTCCTCGTGGGCATCAAAGGACCTCTCACCACACCGATCGGAGGCGGAATACGTAGCCTCAACGTGGCCCTGCGGCGCATTCTAGATCTGTACGCCTGCGTCCGGCCGGTGCGCTGGTTCAGGGGAGTTCCAAGCCCCGTGGTCCACCCCGAACAAGTTGATATGGTGATTTATAGGGAGAACACGGAAGATGTTTACGCAGGTATGGAGTTCGAAGAGGGCAGTGCTGAAGCGGCCAAGCTGATCAACTACTGTAAGAAGGAATTTGGCTGGCAGATTCTTCCCGACTCGGGAGTAGGGTTGAAACCGATCAGTATCACTCGTTCTCATCGCCTGGTACGGGCGGCGATCACCTACGCGCTGGAGAACAATCGCAAGAGTGTAACCCTCGTGCACAAGGGCAACATCCAGAAGTACACGGAGGGGGCGTTCATGAAGTGGGGCTACGAGCTGGCTAAAAAAGAGTTCTCCGACCACTGCGTCACCTGGGAAGACATCGACGGAAAAGTGCCCGAGGATAAGATCCTTATCAAGGATGTGATCGCAGATATCTTTCTGCAGCAGGTACTGACGCGGCCGACGGAATTCGACGTGATCGCCACTACCAATCTCAATGGAGATTACGCTTCGGATGCTCTGGCTGCTCAGGTAGGCGGAATCGGAATCGCGCCGGGAGGAAACATCAACTATGTCAGCGGCCATGCCATATTCGAGGCTACCCACGGGACGGCCCCAAAGTACGCGAACCAAGACAAGGTAAATCCCGGTTCGCTGATCCTGTCCGGAGAGATGATGCTTCGCTACATGGGCTGGAAGGAAGCGGCGGATCTGATCATCAAGGGTCTGGAGAAAACCATCGCCAACAAAACCGTTACCTACGATTTCGCTCGGCTGACAGAAGGAGCGAAGCTGCTGAAATGTTCGGAGTTCGGATCCGAGATCATCGCCAATATGTAGACCCGCGGACTGTACAATGAATTGTTAAGACGGAAGCTCTCGGTGCGGTTCCCAGAACCTCAGGGCGATATATTTATCATCCCCCTTTAAATAAAAGCGGATGATCTCTCCGGTGTACTCCCTTTCCGGATTGTTCTCTATTTTCAGTACAAATGTTGCAACTTTTCCCAGATCGTCCGTAGATACCTTTTCTTGATCCTCCGTATTGATTCTGAAAAGGGCGCCATCATCCGAATAGTTGATCATCTGGGTGTTCACCTCAAAGTCCTCCACGCACAGGGCAACAGAAGTGATGATCTCAACACGCTTCGCATCTCTTCGTTCAAGCATCTGTTCCCCCCTACGGTTCTCGTCCCTTCGATCTCCGTTACAATTCCCGTAATTCAGTACCACCGTCTGCCTGAATCGGTTCCAACGGAGAAGGGTTGATATCTATTGTGATAAACCCATGCTACCCAGAAGTTCCGTTCAATGTACACCACTGAATAGAAAATTTTTGAGGTAATCCCTCCAACTTAGGTATTCTCCAATTCCTTAACCTACTGCTTGTGGTGGTAGGTTCAACCGCGGAGCCCGGGTGCGTACGGGCTTGAGACTAGACTACATCGTAGCCCTGACCTTCGATCGCCTGTTTTATGGCATCGAAGGGCAGATGGTCCTCTTCGAAGTCTACGCTGACGGTTTTGTTTTCCAGACTGACCTCAACGGTAGACACCCCTTCCAGCGCGCTCACCGCTTTAGTGACAGCCATCTTGCAGTGATCGCAGCTCATACCCTCAACGTTGATGATTTTACTGGTCATAGGATAGCTCCTCTTTCGCCGCGATCCCTCGCGGCCTCAAGCGATACTGTTTTTCTAGTATTCCGTTTTGGGGAGCACTCGATTTCGGGTGCTCCCCAAAATCCTCTTACCCCTGTCACTTTAAATCGCTTCAAACTCAATGAGTTGCTGACCACAGAAACTGAGCTGA
>JAGLQP010000456.1 GCA_023136785.1 Spirochaetales bacterium | reverse complement strand
TCCCGGTCAGGCCTACCGGCCGGCGGGGCGCTCCATGTCCGGAAACATCTTCCGAAGCCAGGTGGAGCGGTCACGATAGATTTGAGCCAGGAAGCCGAGGACGCCCGAGGAGATTAAACCTACCAGCAGGAAGGGGGGAGCGATCAGCCAGGCGGATCTGCCGAAAACGAGGTAGCGGGCCAGGACGAGCTGAACCAGGTTGCTGGCCAGGGCTCCCAGAATGCTGATTCCGATCAGGGAGGTCGAACCCCGCAGAGCTCGCCGGGCTGCCAGCATCACCGCGCCGCTGGCCAGGGATCCGCAGAGGGAGAACAGGAAGGTGATAGAGAACAGGCTGCCCTGGATCAGGGCCTGGCCGAGGATCTTCAGCCCCAAGAGGAGAAAAAACTGAAGGGTAGGGAAGAGATCCAGGGCGAGCAGGAGGGGCAGGTTGGCCAGGCCGATCCGAAGGAAGGGCAGGGGTTTTGGTATGATGTACTCGATCGAGGCCAGGAAAAGACAGACCGCTGCGGCCAGGGCCACGATGCTCTGGGTTTGTGGCGGGCTGCCCGCCTGGTTATTGGCTGATCGCATCGGGTTGCTCGTTCCTCCTTCCTCGCACCGCCACGAAAACCTTGTTGGGAAGGCAGGCGATCCACTGTCCCGGTTTTGACACTTTGCCGGTTTTGACGCAAGTTTTCTCCCGGCAGGGTCAGCTGAGCACCTCTACCGCGCCGTCCCGGATCGCCACGACGGTATCTCCCAGCGGTCCCGGTACATGCACGGTCGCCTCGCTGTCGAGGGGATAGATCCACTGTCCGTCCGCCCCGGTGATGGCGATCTCCGGCGTTCCCCCTCCGCCGATGTAGGTTTGGGCTGAGATCAGTCCTATGATAAGGACGGCGAAGAAGAAGATGACATAATCCAGCGCCTTGATTCTAACGCGGGAGCTTGGCATGACGAAACTTTTTAAGCGAACTCCTGCCGGTTCTACAGTAATTTTTCCTTCAGCGCGTCGGTCTTGTCGGTCCGTTCCCAACTGAAGTTTCCCCTTCCGAAATGCCCGTAGGCCGCGGTTTCCTGGAAGATCGGTTTTCGAAGGTCGAGGGTTTCGATGATGCCTCCGGGGGTAGCATCGAACAGCTCTACGATCGCCCCCTCGATTTTTTCCTCCGGGATTTTCGAAGTACCGAAGGTAGAAACAAACAGGGAAACCGGCTCCACCACACCAATGGCGTAGGCCAACTCCACCTCACATCTATCGCAGAGATCGGCGGCCACGATGTTCTTGGCGATGTAGCGAGCCAGGTACGAGGCGGATCTGTCGACCTTGGTCGGATCTTTTCCCGAGAATGCTCCTCCGCCGTGCCGAGCCATGCCTCCATAGGTGTCCACGATGATCTTGCGTCCGGTTAGACCGGTATCCCCATGGGGGCCTCCGATCACGAAGCGACCGGTTGGATTGATGTGGTAGGTCACATTTCCCGAGAGCATCTCCGCGGGGATCGCCTTCTTGATGATCTCCTCGATAAACGCCTCCCGCAGCTCCTGGTAGCCCACATCCTCGGAGTGCTGGTGTGAGAGAACGACAGTGGTTACATCTACCGGTTTTCCCTCCCGATAGCGGACCGAGACCTGGCACTTGCCGTCGGGACGCATAAAGGGGAGGGTTCCCCGCTTGCGTACCTCCGCCGCCCGCAGCATGATTCGGTGGGCATACTGGATCGGCGCAGGCATCAGCTCCGGCGTTTCCCGGCAGGCATACCCGAACATCATTCCCTGATCGCCGGCGCCGATCTCCTTTTTGCCCCTCTCCACACCCTGGGCAATGTCGGGGGATTGCTCGTGGATACTGGAAACCACAGAGCAGGATTGATAGTCGATCCCGTAGGACGGATCGTCGTAGCCTATGGATTTCAGCACTCCCCGGACGGTGCGCTGCAAGTCGATGTAGCCCTGGGTGGTTATCTCGCCCCCGACCAGAACCAATCCGGTTGTCGTGAAGGTCTCGCAAGCTACCCGGGATTTCGCATCCTGCGACAGGGCGCTGTCCAGAACCGCATCGGAAACCTGATCGCAGATCTTGTCGGGATGCCCCTCGCCGACACTTTCGGATGTAAAAATGAACTCTCTTCGTTCAGTCACCTTCTCCTCCAGGAACGTCAGTCGTTTATCAGTGATATTGGCTGTCCCGTCGCTTCCAGCACGTGCAGCCAGAGGGGATCTTCCGGGGACAGACGCTTGCTCCGGGAAGTGGCAAGCTTGAGCGGAACGTGGGTAATCTCGTCGTTCCAG
>JAGLQP010000455.1 GCA_023136785.1 Spirochaetales bacterium | reverse complement strand
TGACGCTGAGGCGCTGAAAGATGCTGGGCTCCTGTGAAAGATAGCCGATACCCAGCCGGGCCCGTTTGTACATCGGCAGGCCGGAGATGTTTCGACCGTTCAGGTAGATCTTTCCGCTGTTGGGTCTGATAAATCCCACGATCATGTAGAAGATCGTAGTCTTCCCCGCCCCATTGGGCCCGAGAAGCCCCACCACTTCTCCCACCCGCATGGAGAAAGTGACGTCTTTAACGGCCTGCTTCCTGCCGAAAAACTTCGCCAATCCCTCGACGAAGAGCCGGCCGTCGGTCGTGGATTCGTCACCGGGGGTGAAGCCGTCGGGAGTCCTGTCCGCGCTCACGGCTCGGCTCCTTCACTCTGTCCCAGATCTGTGCTCACCTTGCCGCGGATATCTCCTTCCAGACGAATCGTGTCGGTATTCAGGTCGATGTATATCTTCAGCGCCCGGTACTCGTCCCCCTTCCAGTTGACAACGGGCATACCGGAAAGCTCGAGCTTCTCCTCGTTTCGTAGGTAGCGGGCATATTCTGCCCGGCAAACCAGATCTTCCTTAAGAATTCGGACCCCGATCTGAACCACGGTTTCGTCACTCTCCTCCCAATTCTCCAGAAATCCTCCCTTGACCACGACCTCGTTCTTCTTGTCGAGCATTACCACCTTTCCGCGGACCCGCACTACCTTCTCCTGGCGGTTGTAGAACAGCTGCTCGCAGGTAATGTCGATACCCTTCTGCTCATTGACGATCCGGACGTTTCCCTCGCAGATAACGTAGCGAAAATCTTCCCCGTACAACTCGATCCTGTCGGCTCGAATGAGATTGTCCTCGGTCTGGACTTCCGCATTTCCCGTCAGCACTGTTCGTTCTTTTCCCTCTGCCAGAACGGTCTCCATGCTGTCCCCCTGGAAGGAAAACGTCTGGGCCCAAAGGGAGGGACCGAAACACAGGAGCAATAAGAGGAACTGAAGAACCGTACTCCTACTCTTCTTCTTCTTCCCAAACATAACTGCCTCGTACGCGAGAGGCGAACTCCAGTTTCTTCCTGCGAAAATCAGCGGAGAATCCCTGACCTTCGACGAAGGAACCATCGTCCTTCTGCAGGCGAACCGTCTGCCCATCCTCGGCGATCAACCTTCGTCCTTCCCGTGTCCAGAAGAGTTGACTGGCCTGAAGGGACGCCTTTTCTTCCTGAGAGTAAATCACGATCGATCCGCTCACCGTCGCGTCTTCGCTGTCCGTGCTGAACACCGCCCTTTCGGCTTGGGCCTCGGTGAGTAGATAGCCCTCCTCATCGTACTCGCGAAAATAGACACCTTCAAGAACAATCTCTTTTCTCTCGCTGTAGGTTTCAGCCCGATCGGCTTCCAGGATGACCCAAATCCTGCCGCCGGACACTACCGTGTGGGTAAAATCGATCAGGATCGTTTCCGGGGTCTGGCCGGGGATACTCTCCGCTACCCGTGCCTGCTCGTAGTCCAGACTGCAGGAAATAAAGAGCAGCTGGAGCAGCACCAGAAAGGGTCTAGCCTTGTTCATTTTCCATACATGCGGCTACAAAGGTGGAAAACAGAGGATGCGGTGATATGGGTTTTGACTTGAACTCGGGATGATACTGAACCCCGATTCCCCATGGGTGGTCCGGCCACTCGCTGGCCTCCACAAGACTGTTGTCGGGAGTAAAGGCACTGAAGATCAGCCCTGCCCCGGCCAGTTCCTCCCGAAAGATGTTCGACACCTCGTATCTGTGTCTGTGCCGCTCCGAAATTTCATCACTCCCGTAGATCCTATGAAGGTGCGATCCAGGGACTACCCGCGACGTACCGGCCCCCAAACGCATCGTCCCACCGTACACTTTAACATCGATCTGCTCCTCCAGCAAACTGATCACGGCATGTTTCGAGTCGGGAGCAAACTCGGTGCTGTTGGCATCCTCCCAGCCCAAAACACTTCGGGCATACTCTATCACCATAACCTGCATGCCCAAACAGATTCCGAAACAGGGCATGCGCTTTCCCCGAGCATAGCCTGCGGCGTGGACCATACCTTCGATTCCCCGCTGGCCAAATCCACCTGGAATAAGAATTCCGTCCAGGTCCTGAAGAACCTTTTCCACGCCGCCGTCTTGGTTGGCGAAGAGTTGATCCGAGTCCACCTTAACCAGCTCGATCTTGCAGTGATTGTCGATGCCGCCGTGATACAAGGCCTCGTAGATCGACTTGTAGGAATCGAGCAACTCAGTATATTTGCCTATCAGCCCGATGCGGACCGTACGTTGCGCCTCGTTG
>JAGLQP010000454.1 GCA_023136785.1 Spirochaetales bacterium | reverse complement strand
AGACCGGTGCCAACTATCTGGATTATCTGAACATGATCAGGATCAAACACGCCAAAGAGCTGTTAGTCCAAAACGAAAAACTGAAGATACTGGAGATCAGCAAAATGGTGGGCTTCTTTAACGTCAATACCTTTATCGCCGCTTTTAAGAGAGCCGAAGGAATAACACCGAACACTTTTCGCAAGCTGTCACGTGTATAGATCGCCATCTCCTCGCTACTACAGGCAGAGTCCCGGTGTGGGGTAGAAGAATCAGGATAAATGGAAAATCAACCCCTTCTATTAGAAGAATAATCAAGATAATTCGAAAATCCACGATATACAGGGATTCTATTCACCGTATAATTTCGTTGTCCTTGTAGCAGACCTTCCTTCCATATATGAACCTTTACGCTGTAGAAGAGTTTGCGACCTGATCGGCCGCCCGGACGAACCTATGGTGGATTGATGCCGTGTTGTCCCAGACGTAGTTTTACCCGCAGGCTATAGGCATGCGTGCTCTTGTGAATCCCACGATTATAGTGTACACTATAATCGTGTTAAGTTGTTGTCGGAGAGGTGGAGTCTACAATGAAAAAGAATATTACCCTGAGTGCTGAGGAACTACTGATTAAAAAAGCCCGGGAGAAAGCTGCCCGGGAGAAGAAGTCACTCAATGCGGCTTTCCGTGAATGGCTGGCTAGATATGTAGGACAGGAAACCTCCAGCAGCCGGTATGGAGATCTAATGAACAGGCTATCCTACACTAGACCGGGGCGCAAATTCTCGCGAGAAGAGATGAATGAGCGATAGATTTTTCTTAGACACCAATATCTTCGTCTATTCCTTCGACAACGAGGATACGGAGAAGCAGGGGATTGCCCGACATCTCATAAACGATGCCTTGCAGAACGGGAAAGGGATAATCAGTTCGCAAGTAGTTCAAGAGTTTCTAAATGTCGCACTCCAGAAATTTGATGAGCCTATAGCAGTTCAGGATGCCAAGACCTATTTGGATATCGTCCTCGCTCCCCTCTGTGAGATCTATCCCGATCCTGAGTACTACAAGCAGGGAATAGACATCCATATAACGACCAAGTATTCATTCTATGACTCCCTGATCCTAGCCGCCGCCCAGCGTGGTAATTGCCGGATTCTGTACTCGGAGGATCTGCAGGCCGGTCAAACAATGGGGACCGTAACTATTGTCAATCCTTTTGCTACCATTGATCGATAAAATTCCGCCGGCTCTTTGTGCTCCCCTGCCGATCATAGTAACAGCTAGAGGTCTCGGGTGTTTGAAGTTCTTATCGTAGACAACCATCCCCTTATCCGGGAATACGTATCAACCCTGCTCGGTAAGGAAGGGTACACCGTACTTACCGCGGAAGATGGGTTGGCTGCAGTGGATATCCTGCGCGAGCATCATCCCAAGGTGATCTTCGTCGACCTGATCATGCCCAATATCGATGGGCAGGCGCTCTGCCGCATCATTCGCAGTATGCCCGGCCACAAAGATTCCTTCCTGGTTGTTCTTTCAGCCACAGCTGCGGAAATGTCCATCCCCGTGAAAGAATGCAGAGCCAATGCCTATATCGCCAAAGGACCGTTCAAGAAGATGTCCGTTCATATACTCGACGTGATAGAACTGGCAAAGAAGAGCGATTTCAAGGCAGTGGAATCGGAAGTTCGGGGACTGGAAGACCTTCATGCCCGAGAAATTACCAAAGAGCTGCTCCAGTTGAAGCATCACTTCGAAGTGGTCCTGGCCAGCATGAACGAAGGCATCTTGGAGATTAACGGGGAAGGCAGGATCGTCTATGTAAACGGGGCCGCGATTGGGATCACCGGGTGGGTGGAGGAGAAGCTGCTTTCCGCGAACTTTGTCAATTTGTTTGAGGAAGCTTTTCGCGACAGAGTCGTATCCTACCTCGAGGAGGTGAGGGCAGCCAACGACAGCCCGCCGTCAACGGGTGTCGAGGTTCAATTGGGGGACAAAGAGCTGGAGCTGCGGGTGTACCCCATTCGCGAGGACGAACAAAAATCAATCGTCCTTCTGATGGATATCACAGAACGGAAGCGCTTTGAGGATCAGCTGCGTCGTTCCCAGCGGTTGGAATCGATTGGAACCCTGGCCGCCGGAGTTGCCCATGATTTCAACAATCTGCTGACGGTCATACAGGGCAATACGGATATTATGACCATGGACCTCCAGCAGACCCATCCCCACTACGAGAGGCTGCAAGAGATCCTGCGGCAGGTGCAGAGCGCGAAGCGGCTGACCGGTCAGCTTCTCGGCTATGCCCGGAA
>JAGLQP010000453.1 GCA_023136785.1 Spirochaetales bacterium | reverse complement strand
CAGGAGTTCAAGGAACAATTCAACCCGGCCTGGTTCGTAAACTACAAGGGCAAGGCGTTAATGGCCTACCTTTACCCGAACTCCTATGGAGTTATCTACAATATCGATCTGTTGGAGAAAGCCGGGCTCGAGCCGCCCACCGATTGGGAAGAGCTGAGGCAGGTGCTTCGGAAGCTGTACGATCCGCAAGCGCACAAATGGGGCATCGCTTTACCGTTTGCCATGAAGAGCTCATGCCATTTCATGCTCTACGATTTCTGGACCCGGCTGATCCAGGCCGGTGGACGGATGAATGATGACAACGGGCTTGCCCAGTTCAACTCTCCGGCGGGGGTCAGGGCCCTGGAGTACTGGAAAAGCCTGCTGGACGAGCATCTCGTCTATCCGGGAACGGTCGAAGGTGCCCTGGCCACGGGGGAGAAGGAGTTTCGCGAGCTGTTTGCCGCCGAACAGGTGGCAATGATCATCAGCGGGCCCTTTGAAAAGGGTGTGGCCCGGGAACGAAACCCCGACATTCAGCTGGCCTTTACTCCGCCGTTTAAAGACCGTACCGGCGGATATCTGCTTACAGGCAGCGGTGTGGCCATCTCTTCCCAAACCGAACAGCCGGAGCTTGCCTGGGAGTTTTTTGAGCATCTGGTCAGTTCTGAAGTGGCCACGAAGATGATCCGGGATTTCTCCATGACCTGGGCCAATACAGCTGCGCTCAGCGCTCCGGAGCTGGCCGATGATCCGATGCTGGGACAGTATTCGAAGATGGTGTCCAATCCCGATTCCCAGTCCTGGATCGCCTTGCCTTCCCTCGGTGATCTCTGCGGAGTGATCATGGTCAACGCCCAAGAATACTTCCTGGGCCGCACTTCTGCCAAACAGGCTCTGGACAAAGCGGCCGAAGAGTGGAACGCGATCGTAGGATCCGAATAGAAGAGAAATAAAAGGCTGCGGGGGCTCAAGGCATGCAAATGGCCTCAATGGCCCCCGCAACTGCCAATCTATATAGACACAAATAATGCTTTATGTCGAAAAAAATAAGGGTGAGGTATGATCTGAAGGGACTGTTTTTCCTCGCTCCGGCACTGGTTTTCCTTGCCCTTAGCATCGCCTTCCCTCTGTTCCGGGTCTTTCAGAGAAGCTTCCAGGAATACTCGGCGGAGTTCCGCTCCTTTGTGTCTGTAGATTTCGACCAATACCGGAAACTCTTCGCGGATCCCCTCTTCTGGACGAGTCTCAAGAACACGTTTCTGTTCACCGGCGGCTCGATTCTTCTTCATCTGGGGATCAGTTATCCCATCGCCCTGCTGTTGAGCTTGAATTGGCCCAGTAAGAGAACGAGAAATGTGTTCAGAGGATCTCTGATTTCTCCATTTCTCTTCTCCGCCCCCGCGGCTGCCCTTCTCTGGGGACTTCTCTTCCGGCCCCTCGGACCCCTGAACTACCTGATCGAGAGCATCTTCGGGACGACCGTGGCCTTCCTGGGCGATACGAGATGGGCCCTGATCTCCGTCTTGATCGTCAACGGGTGGAAGAGTTTCCCCCTGTACATGGTTCTGATTCTCGGCGGGCTACAGTCAATCCCGGTGTCCCTCTATGACGCGGCTCGGGTCGACGGGGCGAACTGGTTCCAAACAGTCTTGAAAGTGACGATTCCCATGATGCGCACCCTGACGATGACCATCGTGCTCATTGATTTTGCCACCACCTTCATCCACTTCGATCTGGTATGGATAATGACCAAGGGAGGGCCGATGCGCAGCACCTACCTGATGAGCTTTTTTCTCTACGAAAAGGGCCTGAAGGTGTTCAAGCTCGGGTATGGATCTGCTGTTGGTGTGGTGGTCGCCGTAATTATGACCTTCTGCATCGCTGCCTATCTGCTGATCTATTCCCGGGGCGAGGAGTTGAAAGCGTGAAGAGCTCCAGCCTGGGCCGGGTAGTTCTTCTTTACGGTGCGACCCTGCTCGTCACGCTGCTGGTTCTGTTTCCTGTGGTATTCGCCCTGTTTACCTCCTATAAACCCAATCCGGAGATATTCATCTACCCTCCCACGTTTGTGCCCCACACATGGACCATAGGGCCGTACATTTCCGTGCTTTCGCAGAACCGATACCTGCGCTATTTCCTGAACGGGTATTTGATCTCCATCTCCTCGACCGTGCTTTGCCTGATATTCGGCGCCTTTGCCGGCTATGGTTTCTCCCGGTACAGATTGCCGGCCAAACGCGCCCTCATGCTCGGCATCCTGGCCCTTCAGATGTTCCCCGGGGCGGTATTGATGGTGCCGTACTTCAATATGG
>JAGLQP010000452.1 GCA_023136785.1 Spirochaetales bacterium | reverse complement strand
CCGAGCATGCTCTTTCCGACGGGCCCCAATCTCTTTATCCGGAGCAGTTTGAAAAACTGATGCGGGACATTCAGGCATTGACCCCGGTACTGAGCAAGGAGCTTGCGCGGCTTCCGGAAAAACTCCCCCGGGTACTAAAAGCTAACGTTCAAGCGCCGACGGAACAGGAGCCGGTCAAGGTGGCTTTTCAAGGGGAGCCCGGAGCGTTCAGTGAAAACGCTCTATTGCGTTATTTTCCTGATAATGTACGGTCGGTACCACTTAAAGAGTTCCGGGATGTATTCGATTCGGTTCTTGCGGGAAAGAGTCACTATGGGATCATACCGATCGAGAACACTCTGACCGGTTCGATCCACCAGAACTACGATCTTCTGCTTCAATACCCGGACATCCGCATCGTGGGAGAAAAAACGATCCGCATCATCCACAATCTCATCGGGTTGCCCGAGGCGGATTTGAAGGATATTCAACGGATCTACTCTCATCCCCAAGGTCTTTCTCAATGCGCCCGATTCCTTGACAAGCACCCGAATTGGGAAAAGATACCCTTCTACGACACCGCCGGATCGGTCGCCTTTGTCGCCAGGGAGGGAAAGAGAGAAAATGCAGGGATTGCCGGTCTGGATGCCGCCCGGGTGTACAAGATGAAGGTATTAAAAGAGGGAATCGAGACGAACAGCCAGAACTACACCCGTTTTGTGATCATCGCTCGGGAAGAGCTTGCCCAAGCGGAGAGGCAGATCGGGAGCGCCAACCGAGCCTCTCTGGTCTTTTCCACCGCCAATACGCCTGGATCCTTATTCCGGGTGCTCCAGGTACTGGCGGAGAGAAAGATCAACATGGTGAAGCTCGAATCCAGACCTATTGCGGGCAAACCCTGGGAAGAGATGTTTTACGTGGATGTGGATATCCCGCAGGGTGAAAGCGTTTTTCAGAAGGCTCTTGAGGAGCTATCGGAGGTCACAGAAACGCTGCGGACCCTGGGTCTGTACACCGTGTAGACGATCCTCATCTTTGGTGTTCCGGAACTCCCAGTTGCTGCAGCCGAGCCTCTTCTTCCTCCAGGGCTACATATTCATAGCGTCTGCGGTTGGTCCGGACGATGCAGTTCTTCAGTCCGCTCAGTTCGATTTTTATCCCCTTGAGCTGGTCTTTCTGCTCTTTGGAAGCCTCCTGCCTGAAGTACTCGCTCAAGCCCTGCAGCCTTCTATGGAGTAGCTGTAACTCTCCTAGATTCTTTTTGAGGAAGCCTTCAATTTGCTGCTCCGGGGCTTCGCTCAGGCGAGCAAAGGAGGTGCTGTCCGGTAGACTCAAAGCATCAAAGAGGGAGATTTTTCTACGAACACGCTCCACAAACTTCCGGAAGTCGATCGACTCGGTTTGGGTTGCGGAAGTCCGGGAATCGAAATAACGTATCTCCACAGTCCGGCTGAGCTCACGGTTTTGAAATGCCTTCTGCAGCCAGGCCCGAAACTTCCCCCCCAGACCCTGCCTGCTCTTTTCCAACAGTTCCTGGTTGTTCACGATCTTTCGCAGTGCGTCTTGTATATGTCTGCCGGCGGGAAACATCAGACGAACCGCTTCCAGGAGAATGATCTTGTAGTTCGGTTTCTTTCGGCCTTCCACAGGTTTTTCTTCGGGGATTTTCAGCGCGGCGAGGGACCGCTCCTGAAGCTCAGCAGCGTCTTCGGCGAACTCCTCCTTTAAGATCTCCGTCACTAGATCCCGGAAGAAGGGCTTTCCTTTCACTTTTGAGGCGAAAACGGTTTTGGTTTTCTCGTAGGCCTTGTCCGGACTGCTTGCGTACAGTCTACCCAGCACCTGATGGATGGAGGGAAGCAGCTCCTGCCGCAGCGCTAGTTTATAGGCTTGCCTCTGGAATCCGAAGATCTCCTTGAGCTGAGCCAGGATGGACCGAAAAAGGGGCTGCATCTGGGCCAGGGAGGTGGAGATGATCCCTATTGATATGTTGTCACTGCCAGGGCGGATCTTGCCCAGAGTCTCCGCCAGGACTGCTGTCGTTGCATCCGGGGAAGTCTCGGTAACGTGCGCCCAGTTGATGTACTGCACCAATCCGATGATGAGACGGGTGCGCGGCAAATCGATGAAATCGAGGTTGAACTGGTAGGAGGTGTTGAGGAACTCGAGCTGAGCATGAAAGGTGGACAGCCGTTGGCTGATTTGTTCCCCTTTTTCCGAGTCCTGGATATCTCCCTTCGGTGGAAGGGTAACCTCAGAAATCTTTTGCTCGTACTCGTAGGGATCCTCCCGGACCAGCGCCTTGCGAAGCAGGAT
>JAGLQP010000451.1 GCA_023136785.1 Spirochaetales bacterium | reverse complement strand
ATAATAGAAAAAGGCTGTCCAGACGGACAGCCTTTTTTCCCGCCTTGAAACAAACGCTTTCCTGAATTATAACATAAGTTATATGGAGAGAAAGATATTCATCACCTCCACCGAGCGGCGCAGCGGAAAAAGTCTGGTCACCATCGGGTTGATGCACGCCCTTCAGGGGATCATTCCCAAGGTCGGCTATATGAAGCCGATCGGGCAGCGATATGTCGGCGACAGCACTATCGATGAGGACGGTCGACTGGTCCGGGATATCTTCGGATTGAGCGATGAACTGGTGGATATCAATCCGACCTCGATGCAGGACGCCCAGGAGGACAAGGACAAGCTCTTCGAGCGGATATTCGATGCCTACAAGCGTCTTTCTGAGGGAAAAGATGTAATGATCTTCGAGGGCACCGACTACACCAGTACGATTTCCGCTCTCGAGTTCGATATCAACGCCGAGCTGGCCCACAATCTGGTAGCGCCGGTCCTCCTTGTTGCCAGCGGCGCCGGCAAGAAATTTTCTCAGATCGTGGAGAATATCACCGAAGCTACCGAATCCTTTCGGGAAATGAACTGCAATCTGCTCGGGGTGATCGTCAACCGATTCGGAACGGAGAGCTTCACCCGGGATACGGAGCAGCTGAGGGAGATGCTTGCCAAGAAAGATATCACCCTGTACGGAACCCTCCCCCCCCACATGCTTTTGTCCCGGCCGCGGCTACGGGATGTAGCGGAGAAGCTCGGTGCGGAGATCTTCTATGAGGGGGATGATCTGTCGAAGGTGGTGACGGACGTAAAGATCCTGGCCATGACCCCGGAAAACGCCCTCGGTTATCTCGGGGAAATCGACGGGTACCTGCTGATCACTCCCGGGGACCGGGTGGAGAACATACTGTCCGTAATGTCGGCCCAGAGTTCGGTGTTCTACCCTCGTTTTTCCGGTATGATCCTGACCGGCGGCCTTATTCCCGGTCCCAATGTGCGCAAGCTGTTCAAGGGACAGGCAGAGGTCGGACTAACCATTCTGACTGTACCGGATGATACCTACGGCTGCGCGCTGAAGGTCAATGAGGTGTCTGGTGAGCTGAAAAAAGACGACAAAGAGAAGATAGACCTTGTCAATCAGCTGGTGAATGTCCACATCAATACGGACCGGATCTTCAAAGAGCTCGGTGCCGTAGTCACCGACATCGTCACCCCCAGGATGTTCCAGTACCGTATCCTCGACATGGCCAAACGCCAGCGAAAGCGCATCAGTCTTCCCGAAGGGACGGAACCCCGTATACTCGAGGCAGCGGCGGAGATCTTGAATCGGGAGATCTGTGAAGTCGTTCTGTTGGGAGACAAGGAAAAGATCAAGGAGATCGCTCATCGCAACGGTCTGGACCTGTCCGGGGCTACTCTGATCGATCCCAAGCAGGTGGATCCCAACGTGCTGGAGGATTATGCCCAGACGTTGTACGAGCTGCGCAAGCACAAGAGCGTGACCAAGGAGATGGCCCGGGACCTGCTTCTCGATCCCGTCTACTACGCAACCATGATGGTCTACAAGGGAGATGCCGACGGCTTTGTGTCCGGGTCGACCCACTCCACCGCCGATACCCTCGGCCCGGTACTCCGGGTCATCAAGACCAAACCCGGGGTTTCTCTGGCCTCCAGCATCTTCTTCATGGCCCTTCCCGACAAGGTTTTGGTGTACGGTGACTGCGCCCTGGTGGAGAATCCTACGGCGGAGCAGATGGCCGACATCGCCATCACCAGTGCCGACACGGCCAAAGCCTTCGGGATCGAACCCAAGGTAGCCCTGCTGTCGTACTCGACCGGTACTTCGGGCAAGGGAAAGGACGTGGACAAAGTGCGGGAAGCCGCCCGCATCGCCAAGGAGCGACGCCCCGATCTGCCCATCGAGGGACCGATCCAGTACGATGCAGCCGCCTCCGCGGAGGTCGCTCAGGTGAAAGCCAAGGATTCCTCGGTAGCCGGACAGGCAACCGTGTATATCTTTCCCGATCTGGATGCGGGAAATACGGCTTACAAAGCGGTTCAGAGGGCCGCCAACGTCCCGGCAATCGGACCGGTGATGCAGGGTTTGGCAAAGCCGGCCAATGACTTGAGCCGGGGGGCCACGGTAACGGACATCATCTATACGATCGCCATAACGGCGATCCAGGCCCAAAACTCCTGAGCCCGAAGGAGTTGATCGCTTCGATCTCGGAGTACTCGAGAATTCAGCCATGCTGTTGCGTCCAAGATCACTGACTTTGTACATAGTTCTATCCCTGGTCCTGGTTGTCCTGATCGGTGTCGGAGCCTACTCAT
>JAGLQP010000450.1 GCA_023136785.1 Spirochaetales bacterium | reverse complement strand
CCGGTACCCGTCTTTGGTGACGATCAGGCCGGCGTTGCTCGTCGTGTGTACGCCCCGGTCGTACTTGGCCGAGATGTCTCCGATGGCCAGATCCAGATCCGGGAACATCTTGTTGAGCAGGGTCGACTTCCCTACTCCGGATTGGCCGAAGAAAACAGCAGTCCGGCCCCGAATCCGCCGGCGCAATTCCGAGACTCCTCTGCCGCTGAGGGCGGAAGTCAGTACGACCCGATACCCTATTTTTTTGTAGTTCTGGATTCGATCCTTGGCCTCCGGGCTCATCTTCAAGTCCGCCTTGTTGATGACGATCATCGTGTGTAGACGATAGGAACTGATGAGCAGCCTGTCGATGAATCGG
Organism: Spirochaetales bacterium; assembly: GCA_023136785.1. Classification (GTDB taxonomy): domain Bacteria; phylum Spirochaetota; class Spirochaetia; order SZUA-6; family DRHE01; genus JAFGQJ01. The sequence goes on along the minus strand of JAGLQP010000450.1, from coordinate 1,960 downwards.
GGCCGAAACGGCGGTGATTGGGTCGAGCTGACACAGACCAACACGTCGGCATTGGCCGCCAGGACCTGAACGGCTTTGCGTTTCTTGTTCCAGCGAATCAGAGAGCTGGTGCGGGGCCGGCGTTCGACGATCCAGGCCACATCCTTGGAAAGGGGATCCTCCTGGAGGGTCACGAAATCTCCCACGGCAATCGGATTGTAGACGCTGTTTTCGGTCTTCAATACTTTGCCTTTGATGCGGCACTGAAGCAGCCTGCCCTCCACCTCCACGGTATAAATATTGTTGATGCCGTACCGCACCTGGCCAAACGGCGGCTCGGAGTTCACCCGTCTTCCTCCTCCAGGATGCCCCCGAAGTGCAGATACAACTCCGCGGCAGGGGGGCGATCCCCGCTCGCGACAGTCCTTCCGGCGAGCCCGGCGATCTCGCCGGGCTCGCCGAGGAGTGTTACGATTCGGTCGGTCACACCCTTCCGTGAATCGATCAGAGCAACGCCGGAATCGTAGAACAGAAGCGGTTTACGACGTGCCATTCCCGAACAGCTTTTGGAAGTTCTCTTTCGCTCTTTTCCCTTGATCCCCCGAGGAGGATTTTCCTGCAGAATCTTTGAACCGAAAGTAATCGCAGAAATTGCTTCTGTCTTTGTCCCGGACCGGTTCCGCTATAGATTCCAGGCAATCCATGTGAACACCTAAGCTGTGGAACCGGCAGTTGTAACAGATCTTCAGGTCTTTTCCACAGTGGACGCAGGAAGAGGACCGGAACACCTCCAGCTTTTCATCCAATTTTGTGCCGCAGAAGTAGCAAACCCTCATAATATGGCAATAGTACACGCAAAACCCACCGACGTGCAACAATGGCACCTACTTCAGGACAGATCCGGGTTGTGCTCGGATGGGATTTTCGCTAAGCTTCTGCCATGTTTTTGCTCCAGACCTGCAGCGTTGCCGGATGCGGCAATTGGGCGGTCCATCGAAAGCGTACCTGTTTATCTCATATCGCCGACCCGGCAGGCTACGAACAAGAGATCAGGCAGCTGATCGCGAAGACCGATACGCTTGCGGACATGAACCTGTCCTTCATCGAGCTTTCGGAACTCGATCTGAGCGGTAAGAATATCAACAGATGCATCCTATCCCACGCCAGCATTCAAAGAGTCAATCTGAACAACACCCGTATCCGACTTCTCTTTATTGATTTTGGAAGGATCAGCGACTGCTCCTTCCAAGCGAGCCATATCCACAATGCGGTGTTTGCGGGCTCCGAAATCGAGGGCTGCGATTTCACCGGATCCGACATTCTCCGCTGCAACTTCTGCGGAGTACGCTGCCGGGAAACCCTGTTTAACGAATCCGACCTGTATGCCAGTCGTTTCATCGCTTCCGAGTTGAGCAGAGTCGGCTTTCAGGACTGCAATCTCAAGCAGGTTCGCTTCGAACATGCGCAGATCTCTGAAGCGGATTTTCGCTACTCCAACACAGAGGACGCCTTGTTCGGAACCAAGGCCAAAGAGCTATGAGATTTTTCAGCTATTTCTCAGTTCTTCACTTCTCCAACTGCTACCTGATCGGTTCCGACGGACCCGGTGATGCCGTACTGATCGATCCGGGGGTGTTCGACGAAGGTATGCTCAAGCTGATCGAGGACAATCAGCTCTACGTCCGCTACGTTCTGATCACCCATGTACACCACGGTCACGTAAACGGTTTGCAGACCTTACAGAAAATCTACGACACAACCATCTTCTGCTTCGATCCTGAGAAACTGGACGCGCCGTTGCTTCGCATAGGAGAAAACCAGCCTGCAACCTGCGGGGAGTTCTCTTTCCGGGTCCTGGAAACTCCGGGACATTCAATCGATTCGGTCTGTTTTCTCATCGACGGACTGCTGTTTACGGGAGACTCCCTGTTAGCAGGTTCCATTGGTAAAACGGCCACCGGGTATGAACGGGCGCTTCTGC
>JAGLQP010000045.1 GCA_023136785.1 Spirochaetales bacterium | reverse complement strand
CAGGGGTTCCTTCAGGAAGGCCAGGCAGTAGGAGTAGAACAGCTCCTCCGAACAGGTGCAGTCGGGGGAGAAGATACAGAAGGGAGGCTCGGTGTCCTCGACACTTCTGTGCTTCCACAGCACCGCATCCTTGCCGGCGCCGACCCAGTAGCTATCCGAAGTCGCGTACAGGGCTTCCTTGATCTCCTCGTCGGAGAGCTTGATGATCCGGTGGGTGTCGGTGTTGTACAGTCCCACCTCCCGGAACAGCTCCCAGCCGGCCTGCCAGATCCGGTCGGCCATCTTGTCGTCCGTCGGAACCGGGGTCTTGGGGTCGTACTTGATCTCGTACTTCTTGACGATCTCCCGCAGCTTGGGTGCGAAGATCTTGGGCAGGAAGTCATCCTCGTCGCAGAAGGGGCCCGTATTGGCACGGCCCTGAATTTCCCACAGTCTGTATGGATTGCTCATATCGATTTTTTCCTCCTCTATTTCTTCAACAAACCGGAGAGCAATTGGGTAGCGGAACCCGCATCCGGTGCGTAGAGGTCAGCGCCAATCTCTTCGGCCCATTCTACGGTGGTGGGGGCTCCGCCGATCACCACCTTGTACTTGTCCCGTTTGCCCTGATCCTTGAGGATGTCGATCATCTCCTTCTGATGGGGCATGGTGGTGGTCATCAGCGAGGAAGCTCCAATGATGTCCGCCCCGAACTCTTGAGCCTCTTTGATGAAGGTCATGGGATCCGCGTCCACTCCGATGTCCTTGATCTCGAAGAAACCTGCCTGAAGCATCAGCTTGACGATATTCTTGCCGATCTCGTGCAGGTCGCCCTTCACGGTTCCCAGGACAACCTTGCCCTTGGGTTCACCGCCGCCGCCCTTCTTTAGATGGGGGGTCAAGATCTCCACGACTTTGGACATGGCCTCTCCGCTCATCATCATCTCGGGCAAGAATATCTCCAGTCGGGTGAACTTCTCCCCGATCTCATCCATCACTTTGGTCAGGGCATCGATGATCTCGAGTGGATTGGTCCCTCCGTCCACGAGTTTCTGAGCCAGGTCTTTTCCCCTGTCCTGGTCTCCCGTCTCCACGGCTTTACAAAGGTCTTGAAGTGACATATCTCATCCTTCCTCCGTCTTTGAAGTTATATTGCGTTAGTACTATCTAAAACGAGCGAAACCTCGCTCGATGGCTTCCTCATCTGCCCAACACCTTGGCCAGGGCGGTGACAAACCCGCGATTCTCCTCCATGGTGCCGAAGGTGATCCGGGCGAAGGTCGGGTGCTTCCAGAGAGTTCCCGGACGAATCAGGTATCCCTGTTCCAGCAGGGACTGGGCGGCCTTCTTGGCATCGATCTTCAGATCCACGAACATGAAGTTGGCGTGGGTCCGAGGGTAGGTCAAGCCCAGTCTGTCGAACTGTGCGTAGAGGAATTTTTTACTCTCTTCGTTGTTGGCCAACACCTTGCTCTTGAACTCATCGTCATCCACGGCCCCGAAGGCTGCCGCCTCGGCGACCCTGGAGACTGGAAAAGGTTCCCGCACACGTTCCATCACCGAAGTGAGTTCCGGGGAGGCCAGGGTGTAGCCTATTCTCAAGCCGGCGATCCCGTACAGCTTGGAGAAGGTGCGCAGGGCCACGACGTTCCTTCCCTCCTTGATGTAGTCCAGAGCGTTGGGATACTCCTCATCGTCGACAAACTCGAAGTAGGCCTCGTCAAGGATCAGGACCACGTGATCCGGGAGCGCCTTTACGAAGGCATCCAGCTCCGCTCTTTTCACAATGGTCCCCGTGGGGTTGTTGGGGTTGCAGACGAAGACCAGCTTGGTAGGCGGCCCGATCTTCTCCGCCATGGCCTTCAGATCGTGGATATGATTGCTCAGGGGAACCTCGACAGGCACCGCCCCCATGACCCTGGCCACGAACCCGTAGACGGGAAAAGAGGGATGGCCAACGACGACCTCGTCGCCCGAGTTAAGGAAGGTATACCCGATGATGCGGAGGCAGTTGTCCGCTCCGTTGCTGAAGGTGATCATCTCTTCGCCGATACCCAACTTGGCCGCAACTTTACGCTTCAGGTAGGTGCAGGGACCCTGGGGATAGCGGTTTACCTTATGGCTCTCCGCCTGTATCGCCTCCACCGCTTTGGGGGACGGGCCGAGGGGATTTTCGTTGGTTGCCATGAGGGCGAGCGACTCCAGTCCCAGATCGGCCTGGACTTCCTCGATTGGTTTTCCCGTCGGCCAGGCGTTGATGTCCAACACTCCATTTCGTACCAGTTTTTCCAAACTCTTCATCTCAAGCCTCCATTTTGCTGGCCGCGACCCGTTCGGATATCATCCGAGCGGTGTTGGTTACCAATCGCCATAACTCCCGGACCCGTTTGTCGTCCATCCGCTGAGCCGGCACGGTCACACTGACCGCGGCGACTACCTTTCCTCCGGCATCCCGGATCGGAGCGCCGACACAGCGAATGCCCGGAAAGGTCTCCTCGTTATCCAAAGCGAAACCCTGCTCCCGAATCCTGGCAAGCTCCTCGATCAATTTAGGAATTTCGTCGATCGTATTGGGGGTGAGCTTTTCCAGCTTTCCCCGGCCGAAGATCGCCTTAAGCTCGCTTTTGGACAGGTCCGCCAGAAGAATCTTACCCATGGATGAAGCGTATGCAGGGTTTCGGCCTCCCAGCCGGGTTGCTACGGTAAGGACCTGTCCCTGTCCCTGGCCCTTCTTCTCGAGATAGACGATATCGGATCCGTCGAGCACGGCCAGATGGATGACCTCGCCGGTCTCCCGGGCCAGCTCTTCCATATAGGGAGTAGCGATCTGCCTGATATCGTAGCGACCCCAGACACGTCCGGCCAGATCAAGAATTTTCAGTCCCAGCCGGTACTTTCCGCTCAGGGAATCCTTTTCAAGAAACCCCGCCGCTTTTAGGGTGGTCAATACACGAAACACAGAGCTCTTGTGGGCATCCACTTCACGGCTGATCTCCGCCAGGCTGAGCTCGGGTCGTTCAACCGTGAAATGATCTAGAAGCTCGAGGGCTTTCTTGACAGAAGACAATATTTGCATTAGTATCTCTATATCCGAAATGCCATTTCGAATTATGCAACGATGATTGTATCCGGTCTGCAAAAAAGTGTCAAACCTTTTTTCAAAAACAACGCTGCTTCACCAGAGGCGCAGGCTCATAGGGGAGTCGGAGCTTGAAACGAAAGATCGTAACAGCCGGGGATCGGGTCTATTTGAAGTATTTCGATCTGCAGTTCTTCCACGATAAGGCCCGGGAAGCCGAAGCTGAGCTCGTTCCCTTCAAAGAGTTAAACGAAGACAAATTCAAAGAGGTGATTGCCTTGGCGGATGCTCTGGTCGTGATCGACCGGCCGATCCGGAAAGACCACCTCAACGTGATGAGCCGCTGCAAAATCATTCAAGCGCTGGAGGTGGGCTACGATTTCATCGACGTGGTGGCGGCTACGGAAAAGGGCATCATCGTCAGCAACGTCCCTGCCTACGGCAAGGAGCAGGTAGCCATCCACGCCCTTACCCTGCTTCTTGCCTGCCATCGCAAGATAAAGCAGCTGATGGCCGAAACTTCGGCGGGAGGCTGGGACTACAATGTCTGCAAACCCGTCCGGGACCTCTCCACCTTGACCCTGGGAATCGTCGGGCTCGGCAAGATCGGTCGAGCCCTGGCGCCCCGGGCTCAAGCCCTCGGTCTGAATGTCCTATCCTACGATCCTTACTTGGACGACGATATCTTCGCTCATCTCGGGGTGGGACGCTGCTACGATTTCGAGGAACTCCTGTCCAAAGCGGACTTTCTCTCCCTCCACGTTCCTCTGACCCTGGAAACATTCCATATGATCGGTGACCGGGAACTCGCGGTCTTCAAACCCGGTGCGGTCTTGATCAACACCTGCCGGGGCAAGGTTGTCGACGAGCAAGCCCTTTACCGGGCTCTTAGCAGCAGCAGACTCGCCGGAGCCGGCCTGGACGTGCTGGAAACAGAGCCGCCGGATGCGGACAATCCTCTCCTGATCTGTAGTAACGCGATCATCACCCCACACGCGGCCTGGTACTCGGAGCAGAGTACGGAAAGGCTCAAGGAGCAGGGGATGGAAGAGGTGGTTCGGGTGCTCAACGGGGCGCGGCCTCGCTATGTGGTGAATCCCGAAGTGCTTTACCCAGGTAGAGAGCGGGGTTAATATGGCGGAATTGCATATTCGTCAGAACAATACTGCTGCACGGCCTACCGGCTTTGCCGGCCCGGTACAGCATTTGGAGAACTTTGAGGTGAACCTATGAAACGATCGATCATTGGGAATCAGGCGGTAGCTTACGGAGCTTTGGCCGCAGGGGTCGACGTCGCCTCGGGCTATCCCGGCACCCCCTCCTCTGAGGCACTCACCGAGCTGCTTCACTTTTCCCAAAACAACAACCCTTCACCCTACGTCGAGTGGAGCGTCAACGAGAAGGTAGCCTTTGAAATCGCCACCGGGGCGGCCTGGGCGGGCAAACGAGCCCTGGTCACCATGAAGATGTCCGGGGCGAATGTGGCTGCCGATTCGATTCTGTCCGTGGCCTACTCCGGCACCAAGGGCGGTCTGGTACTCTATATCGCCGATGATCCCGGTGTAGAGGCGGGCATGCCGGAACAGGACACACGGCTGTTCGCCCAGTGGGCGGGACTCCCCGTATTGGAACCCGCCGATCCCGGGCGGGTGTATGAGTTGACCCGCTACGCCTTCGAGCTGAGCGAGAAATGCGAGCTTCCCGTGATCCTGCGCTCGGTCACCTCGGTCGCCCACGCCAAGCAGGAGGTCGAGGGGGAATACACCTACAAACCTCTCGGGCGTAAGCCTGAGTTCGAGAAAAACATCTTCCGCTACACCAAGGCCGGGTCGGCGATCTGCATCGCCCAGCACGAGGCCTTGCTCGATCGCCTTGCGGTGGTAGAGCGGACCGTACGTGATACCGGAATCAACATGATGGTCGAATCGGGAGATCGTAACGGTCTGTTCTTGGTCGCAGCCGGCGCCCTGATCCCATACGTAAGGGAAGCGCTTTCCTCTTGGGATCACCAGAACCTCTCCACCCTGTTTCTGGAATCGGTGTACCCTCTGGACAAGGAGCTGGCAGGGAAGATGTTCGAGGCCGCCGAGACGATCCTGGTGCTCGAGGAGTTGGAACCCTTCGTGGAGATGCAGCTGCGCAGCGAGGCGTCCCGACTTGGTTGGAACGGCAGCATCCTTGGCAAGCTGGACGGATTACTGCCCCGGGTCGGCAAGTACAGCCAGGAGGTTATCGGCAGGGGATTGAAGACTCTGGCCAGCGGTATGGCCGGGCATTCAGCCGCGACTTCCCGCCCCGTCGTGTCGTCTGAGCGAAGCGACCCAGGAAACGAAGAATCGGCGGCCGAGCAGCCTGTAGCGGCTGAACTGAGCGTGAAGCATCCCATTACCTTCTGTGCCGGCTGCCCCCACCGAGGCACCTTCTTGGCCGTCAACCGGGCTTTGAAGAAGATCGGCCTGAATCAGGACAACACGGTGGTAACCGGGGACATCGGCTGCACGATTCTCGGCATGAACCCACCCTTTCACACCTGTTGGACCGAGGTGTCCATGGGTTCGAGCATCGGCCTGGCTCAAGGGTTTTACTGGGCGGGAATCGAGAACCCGGTGATCGCGACGATCGGGGACTCCACCTTCTTTCACGCCGGGATCCCTCCTTTGGTCAATGCCGTTCAGCACGGAGCCAACCTACTGGTCATCATCTTAGATAACGGCTGGACCAGCATGACCGGCTTTCAGGTCAACCCTGGCACCTCGGAGCAGTTTCAGGCCAAGGGAGCCCGGAGAGTCGACATCGAAGGGATCGTACGGGGGATGGGAGTGGAGAACCTCCAGGTGATTGGGCCCTTCGACCAGGAACAATCGATCGAGGCTATCATTAAGGCCTTACAACAAGAGGGGGTCAAGGTGATTATATCTCAAGCGGAGTGCGCCCTGACCGTGGCTCGCCGGGAAAAGCGTACCCTGATCTATCAGATCGATTCCCAGAAGTGCACCTTCTGCCGATCCTGCCTGCGGGAGACGGGCTGTCCCGCCCTGTACGTCACGGCCAACGGGAAGAAATCGAAACACGGGCAGGTTATGGCCATCGATCCTCAAGCTTGTACCGGCTGCGGATTGTGTTACACCTGCTGCAAGTTCGACGCAATCCACGAGCAGAAGTTGGGAGGGTAAAATCGTGTATCAAAGCATCGTTATGACCGGGTTGGGGGGACAGGGAATCATCACCCTGGCAAATTTGATCTCCGAGTATGCCTCCGAGAATGGGCTCAAGGTATCTCTGTTCAATGCCAAAGGAATGGCTCAACGGGGAGGCCGGGTGACCTCGGAGATCCGCCTGAGCAATGATCCCGAACTCGACTTCGGTGCCCGCATCTCCGCCGGAAAGGCGGACATCTTGATCGGGATGGAAATCGGCGAGACGATCAACTCCCTCTCCTTCCTCAAAGAGGGGGGCGCGGTCATCCTACTGAACTATGCCTACATCCCGACCACAATGGTTTTGAAGAAGGAGCCCTATCCCTCCTTCGAGCAGCTCACGGAACTCTACTCCGGAAAAACAAAAGAACTCTTTGCCGTGAAGGAGCCGAAGCATCCATACAATATGTTCCTTCTAGGGGTGTTTACAGCGGTTGCCCCGGCAATCGATGCCGGGCTCTCCTTCTATTCAAAGCAGAGCGTGGAAGAGGGGATCGCAAAAAAGTTGAAACGAGGTCTGGAGGAAAATCTTCAAACCTTCAACGGAGGCTACGCCTATGGCCAGTCCCTCCTCCAGCACGTTTGACCGTCTCTTCAACCCGAAAACCATAGCGGTCTTCGGTTCGGTCAAGAAGGACAAGATCGGTCACCAGCTCGTCAGCCAGCTTACAGAGGGGAAATTCCCGGGAACTATATTCGCTGTAAACCCAAAGGCAGAGAGTCCGGAAGGATTTGCGGCGATCCCCGGGTTTACCAATCTGACCCAGGCCCCGTCCCCTCCCGAACTGGCACTGATCGCGGTGCCGGCGCAGTTCGTCGATTCGGTGATTCAGAGTTGCGGCCAGGGAGGCGTTCCCTTCGCCGTGGTGTTCACCTCCGGATTCTCCGAGATCGGCAACAGCAATGAAGAGGCTAAGTTGAAAGAGACCGCCGACAGATACGGAGTCCGACTGATCGGTCCCAACTGCGCCGGCATCATGGATACCCATGCCGGCATGTATTCGAGCATCGAGGTCCGAGCCCTGCCGGGAAAGACCGCCTTCATCACCCAGAGTGGGGCGGTGGGCGGAGCGGTCCTTGCCCTAGCCAAATTGCGAGGAATCGGTTTCTCCAAGTTTGTCAGTTATGGAAACAGGGCCGATATCGGCGAGGTTGAGCTGCTCGACTACCTCGAATCCGATCCGCAGACCGATGTGATCGCCCTGTATCTGGAGAGCCTGCAGAACGGCCGAGAGTTCATGAGGGCGGTGAGCCGAGTCTCCCGGCGGAAACCCGTACTGATCATCAAGGCGGGGCGCAGCGTTTCGGGCCTGAGGGCCGCCAGCTCTCACACCGGTTCTCTGGCAGGTTCTGATGAGATCTTTGCAGCCATGATCCGTCAGACCGGAGCTTTACGGGTACCGGGTATGGAGGAGATGCTCGATCTCTGTGACGGTCTGACCTCCCTTCCGCGGCTCAAAGGGGATCGCCTTGCCATCGTCACCAACTCCGGAGGACCGGGGATCCTCACCAGCGACAGAGCGGAGGAACTCGGTCTCAGTGTGAAGGAAAGCCCTTCGGGTCTGCGCAAGGAGCTGGAGACCTTTCTGCCCAGCTACTGCGCCGTTGCCAATCCGATCGACCTGACCGTAGAGGGCACCCGGGAAGGATACCGGCGCACTTTGCAGGCCGTGCTCGACTCGGAGTACGACGGAGCGATCGCCATCAATGTAGCCACCCCCTTCCTCGATTCTACCGCTTTGGCCGAGGGTATCCTGGAAGCTGCCTCAAGCCAGAAGGAGCCCAAACCGCTGGCTGCGGTGTTTATGGCCGGAGAGATCGTGGAAGAGGGCATAGAGCGGCTGAAAAGAGGAGGCATTCCCGTATTTCCCACGGGAGAACGGGCCGCCTTTGTTCTGTCCAAGATGCACGAGTACACCACTCGTTCCGTGACCGCCGAATCTGCCCATGACCAAGCTGCCGGAGGCGAGCTTGCCCCCCAATCGTTTCCCATCGAAGCCCCGATTTTGGAACCGGAGGCTCTTTCCTTTCTCCAGGAGCAGGGATTCCCTTTTCCCGCACACAGCTACATCACAGATGCCGACCAAATTCCGGAGACCCTCCGCAACCTCGGCTTTCCCCTGGTCATGAAGGTGGTCTCGCCACAGATCCTGCACAAGAGCGACGTGGGCGGAGTGCTCCTGAACCTGCGGGATGAACAGCAGGTTCAGCAGGTCTTCAGCGATATGGCCCGGCGCTTCTGCAGCCAAGGGTTTCAGGGAGTGATGCTCTACCGGCAGGTGATGGAGGGTTTGGAAATCATCGCCGGAATCAAGCAGGATCCCACTTTCGGTCCCGTGGTTCTTGTAGGTGCGGGGGGTGTGCTCACCGAGCTTGTGCGGGATTCAGCTGTCCGGATCGCTCCTTTCGGCAGAGAAGAGGCCGAGGATATGCTTTCGGAGCTGAAGATCACCACAATCCTCGCCGGCTACAGGGGAAGCACAGCCCTTGACCGAAAAGCCCTGGCGGATCTTCTGGTTCGGCTCTCCGACCTGGCCGTACGCTACCCTGCCATCCAGGAGCTGGATTTCAATCCGATCTTTCTTCATCAACAGGGTCTTCTGATCGGGGATGTTCGAATCATCCTCGCAGGGCAACCCATCGGCTCACCCCCAGGCAATTCCTGAAAATCGGCTGGATCTCTGCAATCTACTCCGGGAAAGTGTCCTATCAACGAAAAGGTCCGTCTTCGACCATGTCCTGCCGATCGAGGCCGATCACGGTACAACGGAAACATCGACAGTTGCACAATACCACGTGGTCAAGGAGGGTAGGAATGAAAAACTATTTGGTGTTTGGAGCTCTCATTTTTATAATCGTCGTCGTGGCCCTTCCTGTCTGGTCCCAAGGAATGGCTGAAACGGAGGATTTAGAGCAGGATCTTGAATACTTCATCCTCAATCAGGAAGAAGAGATCGCGGGGAGCTGATAGTCCTGAATCTGTTCGGCGATCGACTCGATCATATCCCGGGCATCAGCTTGGTCCTTGCCCTTTCGCAGTACATAGAGAATCGTGACCTCTCTTG
>JAGLQP010000449.1 GCA_023136785.1 Spirochaetales bacterium | reverse complement strand
CAGGTTCTCAACACGATCATGGATCTCGGTGTTGTTCCTGTATTCTACAATCCCGACCTGGAAGTTTCGAAGAAAGTAGCGAAGGCCTGCCTCGATGGGGACTTGAGGATTGTCGAGTTCACCAACCGGGGTGATCACGCCGTGGAGGTTTTTTCCCAGCTCGAGCTGTACTGTCGCTGCGAGCTGCCCGACCTGATCCTCGGTGTGGGTTCGATCGTCGATCCGTATACCGCGGCCATGTATATCGCTCGGGGTGCGAACTTTGTGGTTGGTCCGCTTCTCAATCCGGAAGTGGCCAGGATCTGCAACCGCCGCAAAGTACCCTACTCACCGGGTTGCGGCAGCGCTTCCGAGATCTCCGAGGCTGAAGAGCTGGGCTGCGAAATCATAAAGGTCTTTCCCGGCGGTCAGGTGGGAGGTCCGGCCTTCGTCAAATCGGTGCTCGGACCCTGTCCCTGGGTCAACATGATGCCTACCGGCGGGGTCGACTGCACGGAAGAATCACTCAAGGCCTGGTTCGAAGCGGGCGTGGCCTGTGTGGGTATCGGCAGCAAGCTGATCCGCAAAGACCTGATTCAGGCGGGTGACTTCGACGCTATCCGGGACAATGTAAAAAAGACTCTACAGATCATCAAGAAGGTTAGACCTAAGAAGTAGAATCTCGGTTGCCGCTTGACTGGAGGGCGCGATTTTTGAAAACCGTTGAAAAGGAAAGTTCAGTGAAGCTTACGGGAGTGTTTCCTCCGATCCCGACACCCTTTGACCGGGACGGATCTGTTTCCTTATCAGGCCTCAAGCAGAATATCGAGTTCTTGAATCGGTATGACCTGGGTGGATACGTGGTTCTGGGCTCAAACGGAGAGTTTGTACTGCTCACACAAGAGGAGAAGCTGAAAACAATTGAAGCGGTACGGGAATCTCTGCCTCCTGGGAAACTCCTGATTGCCGGTACCGGATGTGAGGCTACCCGGGAGACGATTGATCTGACCCGGGCAGCCGCGGAGGTCGGTGCAGACGCTGTGCTGGTCATCAATCCCCACTACTACAAGAACAGGCTGGACGATGCGTCTTTGATCCAGCACTACACAGCCGTCGCCGATGCCTCCCCTATTCCCGTTATCATCTACAATATGCCCGCATCCACCGGTCTCGATCTGGACGCTCAAACCGTGGTATCGCTTTCCCGGCACGGGAACATCATCGGCATGAAGGACTCCAGCGGCAATCTGAACAAGATGTCGGAGATCCTGGGGAAGGTTGGCTCTGATTTTCAGATGCTGGCCGGTTCTGCGGGTTTTCTTCTCCCCGCTCTATCTCTCGGGGCCGTCGGTGGCGTCGCCGCGTTGGCCAATGTGGCCCCCGGAACCTGCATCGAGCTGTATCGAGCGTTTCAACAGGGAGAGGTCCAGCGGGCAAGGGATGTCCAGGTGCGAATCGTCGGGTTGAACAATCTGGTGACCCGGGATGGCGGTGTTCCCGCTTTGAAAGCGGCTTTGGATATGGTAGGACTGGTCGGCGGGACGCCTCGACCTCCACTGCTCCCGATCAGTGCGGAAATGCGGAAGGCTCTGCACTCCGCCCTTTCAGAGCTGGGCCTTCTGCCGGATTCTCACTAGCCCGCGGGATCTGTAGGCATTCTATCGGCTTAAAAACTGCCGGCGGCTGTCCTCTCAGGGGCAAAGGAGAACAGGATGGACAAATCCAATCCTCCCGTGCTCTATCTCGGTGATACGAGCCTGGATACCGCTGCTTCTTATCTGGGCGCGGTTATGAAGTACTTCGGAATTGGCTTCGAATACGCGGCCTCCGAAGAACCGGCTGACCGCTATCTGGGCGACTGCGAGTACAAGCTGATAATCCTGAGTGACTATCCAGCGGGTAATTTTCAGGCGGCCCAGATGGAGTGGATCCTGGACCGTCTGAGCAGCGGTACCGGTATGCTGATGATCGGCGGTTGGGATTCTTTTCGAGGAAGCGGTGGGTTGTACAACGATACGATGATCGAGGAAGCCCTCCCGGTGCACCTATCTAAAACCGATGACCGTGTTAACTATTCTTTCCCCTGCCTGGTGCGGAAACAGAGAGATCACGAGATCCTCGCCGATCTACCCTTCGCCAATCCCCCGTGCATCGGCGGTTATAATCGGGTCACTGCCAAGGACGGCGCGGACGTGCTCCTCCAGGCGATTCGTTACCGAACCAGAGTCGAAGGTTCCTCCTGTTCGTTTGCCGAGGAGGGCAGGGATGTGCTTCTGGCGGTAGGCGCCTACGGCAGGGGCAGAACCGCGGCCTTCACCTCCGATGTTGCTCCCCACTGGGT
>JAGLQP010000448.1 GCA_023136785.1 Spirochaetales bacterium | reverse complement strand
CCCGTCCGAATCCTGGAGCCTCTCTGCCAACCTTAGACCAACAGGAAGGGCGCGCTCCGCCAAATCTCGGCGCAACTTTTCGGGAAGGTCGCTCATGTCGGCGAAATCAAAAACGAGCCTGTTGTGAATCCAGGCGAAGATCTGCCGACCCCGAAACGCCGGTTCAACCCCGAGGCTCTTCACCAGCTGATCGGGAAGAAGGGCGGAAACGGGGATCATTGTTTTTGGAGACTTTTCAACATCTCCGAAACTCTGGCGTTCTTGCCGCCCAGGCGCAGAAAGCGGGTTATGGTATCGATCGCCGCTTCACTATTCCCCAACTTGACGTAGGAATCGGCAATCTCGATTACCAGGCGGTGATTCTTCGGATTTTGGGCGAGCAGGCCGGTCAGGGATTCAATAGCCTGCAGGTGATCACCCTTGTGTTTGCTGATCAGGGCCAATCCGATCACCGCGTACATATCGAACTCCATATTCAAAGCGCGCTTGTAGCAGTGTTCGGCTTGTTCAAGATCTCCCAGGTTTCGATAGGCGTCCCCTGCCCGGGTAATAATGATCTTGTTGTTCGGATCAGAATCGAGAATCTTCTTCCACGCTTCCAGGGAATCCTTGTGCCGATTCAAACCCCGACAGCAATCGGCGATCCCGAACAGGGCATAGAAATTCGACGGCTCTATCTCCAGTGCCCTCTCGAAGTAGGGCAACCCACCGTGGAAGTCTTTCGTCTTTCGGTAGCAGTTGCCCATAGAGGTCAGTACCTTGATGTTCTTCGGATCATTCTTGAGCATCCGCTCCCAGTAGGGCACGGCCTCGTTGTAGTATTTGAAATCGAAGTGCAGATGCCCCAGTCCATTCAAAGCGTAGGGATTCTCCGCTTCGATTTCGAGGGCTTTTAGATACAGCTCTTTGGACTTCTCGAAGTTCTTCACCTTACGGTAGGCATCGGCGATGCGGGTTAGAACCGTAACGTCCTGATCATCCTGATTCAGGTACTGTTCCCATATCTCGATCGCCTTCTGGTATGCACTCTGGGCACGGTAACAGTCCGCCAAACCGATCAGGGCATACTTGTTTCCCGGGTGGAACTGCAGGCAGGCTTGATAGTACTCGATAGCCTTCTGAAAGTTCCTCTGTTTTCTGGCGACCTCGCCGAGGCCTACCAAGGCGTAGTTGTTCTCCGGATTGATCTCGAGGATGCCGTTGAACGACTCGTTGGCCTCCTCCAGTCTGCCCTCTCTCAGATATCGATACCCCGCCTTGGAAAGCTCTGTCGAAACAGTCTCCTCCTCATTCAACGTCCTGTTCTCCTTCCTGTAACCACTTTTTTATTATCAAAACCGTCTTTTCCAGCATGACATCCACTTTCTTACGATCCGGGGCCAACCAGTACATTCGAAAGGCCTCCAGAGGCATCTTTTGATCCAGGTACAAATTCCCAAGCCGAATCAGACCGTCGGAGTACCCGGTCGTTAGAAAGATCTTCTTTGCCAGATCGTACTTTTCCTGGTTGAACAGCTCGTTCCCTTTTCGAATGAGTGCAACCCGCCGTTCTTTTGACAACTCTGTAGCCTGACTTTGGGAAATCTTAAGGAACCCCTCTTTGGGTACCTTTTTCAATAGTTCTTCTCTCGCTTTCATACGTCCTCAAAAATATAAATACAGGCACATCGAAAAGTAAACTCCTCAGTCAAGCGTGCCTTTTGTTGACATTGCCCCGGAGTCCTCCCGCTGTGCGTCCTCTGGAGCAGCTGGGGCATAGGCCCGGCTGATGGCAACACCGAGAGCTTTGAACAGAGACTCCGCCATATGATGGCTGTTTCTGCCGTAGCGCAGGCTGGCATGAATCGCCATGCGGCCTCGGCTGGCCAGACCGTCGAGAAACTCCTGGATCAGAATCGCCTGGAAGGAACCGATTCGCTCCTGAGGGAAGGTGCCGGAAAACACCAGATACGGCCGGCCGGATACATCGATGACCACTTCCGAGAGCGCCTCATCCATGGGGATCGTGGCCTGGCCGTAGCGCTGCACAGGTCCATACTCTTCGAGGAGCTTGTTCAGAGCTTCTCCCAGAACTACCCCCGTGTCTTCGACCAGGTGGTGCTCATCCACCTCGATATCCCCTTGGGCCTGCAGGTTGAATCCAAAATGCCCGTGAAAAGCCATCGCCTCCAGCAGATGGCTGAAAAAGGGAACTTCCGTATCGATGGAGATCTCCCCGGCGGGACCAAAATTGATTTCGAGGGAAATCTCTGTTTCACGGGTTTTTCTGGAGTATTTGGCTGTCCGCACGGTCGTCTTTTCCATTTAGAGCATCTTCTCGGGGAGCTGG
>JAGLQP010000447.1 GCA_023136785.1 Spirochaetales bacterium | reverse complement strand
CCTGGCTCTTATGAGTCTGACCAAACAGGTGGAGAATTACAACACGGCCCTGAATCCGGCCAAAGCGGCCGGGCGGGGCCAAACTCTGGGGAAGGATGATTTCTTAATGATTCTTCTGACCCAGTTGACCCACCAAGATCCAACCTCGCCGCTCGAAGACAAAGAGTTCGTCGCTCAGATGGCCCAGTTCTCTACTTTGGAACAGCTGAAAAACATGAGCGCCGAACTGGCAAAGGTGTTTGGAGTTATGGCCAAGAGTCAGGCGATTGGGCTTTTAGGAAAGACCGTTGATATCGTACTGGGAAAAAACAAAATATCTGGGAGGGTTGAGGAAATCACAGGTAGTGAGTTTCCGCAAATACTGGTACAGGGCCGATACTACGACGTCTCACAAATCGTGAGCGTGAAGGAATAGCAAGGAGGAGCTTGTAAAGCCATGATGCGTTCGCTTTATTCCGGGGTTTCTGGTCTCCAGAACCACCAGATTCGAATGGATGTTCTGGGAAACAACATCTCCAACATCAACACTGTTGGGTTTAAGAAGGGGCGGGTGAATTTCCAGGACATGCTCTCTCAGACCCTCTCAGGCGCGGCTAAACCCACCGATGAGGTGGGTGGGGTCAATCCGAAGCAGGTCGGCCTGGGCATGGTGGTCGCCACTATCGATACGATTCATACTCAAGGGTCGCTGCAAACGACCGGGGTGATGACGGATCTGGCCGTTCAGGGCGAGGGATTCTTCATCCTACAAGATGGGGAGAAACGCTTCTTCACCCGTGACGGATCATTCAACATCGATCAGGATGGCCGGTTGGTCAATCCCGCCAATGGATTGCGGGTTCAGGGGTGGCAGGCCGTCACGATTGACGGGATTACCACGATCAATACGGCTGCGGCCATCGATGACCTGATCATCCCAGTCGGGGACAAAGATCCCGCAGCGGCTACCACGGAGGTCGAGCTGGCCTGTAATCTGGACAAACGGACCACCGAGATTCCTCCCGGAGCGGCTCCGCAAACGGTTCTCGATGGGACCTGGTCCACAACCTTCGATATCTATGATTCCTTCGGGAATGCCCATCAGCTGCAGGTCAATTTCACCAAGGTGGTGGGGATCGCCAACCGCTGGCAGGCCGAAGTGATCGTAGATCCGGCGGCCGAGATTCCAACCAACACGCTGGTGGAAGTGGGGGCGGCCAACAACACGGATAATCTGTTCTTCATCGATTTCGACAACCTTGGCTCTCTGGCGGCGGTTCTGGACGCTCAGGGTGATACGATTGCCGCAGAGACTCTGCAGGTTCAGATCTCCTTCGATGTCCCGGAGGCCACGATTCCGGCCGGAGAGGTGGCGGTGCGCCAGCTGTTCAACCTCAATCTCGGAGAGGTGGGAAGCTACAGGAACGCCGTGACCCAGTTTGCCGAGAAGAGCTCGACCAAGGCGATCATCCAAAACGGGTATCCTATGGGATACCTGGAAAGCTTCAAGATCGATCAGAGTGGTGTGATCACGGGAGTATACTCCAACGGCATCAATCGGGCCATCGGGCAGGTCGCGCTGGCCGGCTTCACAAATCCGGGAGGTCTGGAAAAGGCTGGAGAGAACACCTACGAGGTGTCCAACAACTCCGGGGAGGCACGCATCGATGCGGCGGGAATCGCCGGAAAGGGAAAAATCATCGCCGGCGCTCTGGAGATGAGCAATGTAGATTTGGCTGAGCAGTTCACAGATATGATCGTGACTCAAAGAGGCTTTCAGGCCAATTCGCGGATCATTACGACCTCCGATCAGATGATCCAAGAGCTGTTGACATTGAAACGGTAAAGGAATTAGATGAAATAAATGATAGAGGTGACCAAACTTAATGGGAGGACCTACCATGTGAATCCGCATCAGATTGAATGCATCGAGTCCAATCCAGACACGACTCTGGTCATGCTCTCCGGTAAACGGCTCGTGGTGTGCGAGTCATATGAGCAAATTCATGAGCGAATCGTGAGCTATCGCAGGCTCATCGGGGCCTTTAAGAACGAGGAGTAGCGTGTGGATCTATCGACGATTGTCGGCTTATCGGTGGGATTTACGGTTCTGGTTATTGGTATTTTCTGGGCCGGCGGATCTCCGATAGGCTTTGTCAGCATATCCTCAATTTTCATCACGATTATTGGTTCCTACTGTGCTCTTATGGTGGCCAACCCACTGAGCCGTGTGTTGGGCATCATGCGTTACTTCCGCCTTACCTTACGCATTCCCAACTATGAAGAGGAACGTATCATCAGTCAGCTGGTCACCTTCTCCGAGAAGGCCCGCCGCGAGGGCCTTCTCGGAGAAGGTGACCAG
>JAGLQP010000446.1 GCA_023136785.1 Spirochaetales bacterium | reverse complement strand
AGCCCCCGGCCCACAGCCCATCGGGTTGCTGCACAGCCAGGAGCCTGGCGCCCCATCCCTCGACGGCAATCCGGGCGCGCTCGGATTCGATCACCGATGGATCGGCTCCCTCGAGATCCCGCAGGGTCTGCCAGCGAATCGCCGGGTCTCCTAGGAGCAGCCAATCAAGGATCTGCCCGCTGTTGTGCTCATCCGCCGGTATTTCTCGGATTGCCATGGAAGAGTCCTTCCTTAAAAAGACAGTCCCAACGCTTTGAGCAGTATTGCGATAATTGTCTTGTTCAAACTGGTGTGACTCTGTTGCGCCACTGCTCGCAATCGTGTTCCTAAATCCTTCGGTATCTGCCTGAGAGTTAAATGACTCATTACAATGCCTCACTACATGCACAAAATGACATCGTTTTAGGCGACAGAATATTCATCGTCAATAAAAACGAAAGAATTTATGTGTCTGCTTCAGATTATCTGAACAGAACTTACTCGATCCCGCAAAATCCCGAGCCGCATTTACCAAGGTCGCAGCCCCCGGCGCCTGTGTGACAAGCCGGCGCGGCGCGATCGGTATGACTGACGTGGGAGGCGAACAGGCTCAGTTTCTTTCCGATCTGTGCGCTGCCGCATTCCGGACAGGCAATCTTGGTGTCCGAACGCACCAGAAGCTCGAAATCACTTCCGCAGGCGGAGCACATGTATTCAAAAATAGGCATCTTGTATGGTTCCTCGCTCTACTACAGTATTACCGCTCCCTGGTACTAGTTATGGGGATGTATCATGGGGAAAGTAACACCGTCACCCGAAGACTGTCAAGATCGTCTTGATCCAACTTCTGTACACAGCCGCGGAATACCGGGTAGGATGAGCTCACCGGATTCAAACAGGCGGGATGCGAGGCGGGTATGGAGCACCCTTCAATCAGGTTCTACATTCACGCGCTTTTGCTGCTTCTTACGGCGGCTGTTGCCTCCTGCGCCGAGGATCCACAGGTCTATATCACAGAAACCGGCAAGAAGTATCATCTGGATGGTTGCCGCTACCTCGAGCGCTCCCGTATTCCGATCCGGCTCTCCACGGCTTCCTCGTTGGGCTACGACCCCTGCGGTCACTGCAATCCGCCGCCGATTCCGCCGGAAATCACCAGACCTGAAAGGGATCCCGGACTGTACCGCCTCAACGTAGTCGGCCTCGAGCACCCCAAGGAAGCCGACCTGACCGAGATGACCCCGGCTGTGGTGGTGCGTCACGTGGACGGCGACACCGTGTATGTAGCCATTCCCCGCCCGCCGACAGGGGTGAAGAGCTACGAATCCGTGCGTTTCATCGGTGTAGACACCCCTGAAACCGTACACCCCCAGAAAATTGTAGAACGCTTCGGTAAGGAGGCCAGCACTTTCACCCGAGACCATCTGCTGAACCAACTCGTATTCCTGGCTTTTGACTGGCAGCTGCGGGACCGCTACGACCGGCTGCTGGCCTACGTGTACCTGGCCGACGGCTCCTGCTTCAACGCTGTTCTGGTGAGGGATGGTTATGCCCACGCCTACACTCGCTTTCCCTTTCAGTTTCTCGAGGAATTCCGGGCACTTGAACGCACCGCCCGGGAACAGGGTAATGGCCTCTGGGGGCCTGAAAAGCCGTAGGTCTTTGCCGAAGGGGTATCAAAGCGAGGCGACTGTTTCGCCCATGACAATATACAGGTTGACAGGGGTCACCGATCTCTGTTTTTGATAAATCATTTATATATAAGTAATTATAGGGAACAGAACATGGCACGGTGATTGCAACCTCTAGGTTAGCAGAAAATATCAGGAGGTTGATTATGAAGTTCTTATCACTGGAAAAACGGAGGGATGATCTTCCGAGAACATCATGCCGAAGGACGGATATATCTCTGAGCTTCTGGCTCCCCCATCTGGATCCAGCCTGCGAGAAAGCGGTACGGCGCTTTTGTCAGGAGTATGAAGTCGATCAGCGGATCAAGCAAGGGTTAACCAAGAACCTCAGCAGAACCAGGCCAGGGACCAGTCTTTGATCAATCCCCCGCTGCGCTTGATCATGTCCCGCATCTTAGCGTCTGCTTCGGCCTTGGTACGCCCATCGGTCAGAATGATTTCTTCTTTGGAGTTTTTTCTGCGGTACTCGAAAAGCATTATTCCCCTCCCCATGAAATCAAAAACACTTTCACATATGTTAAGGTAAAAATGTGCTTTAGTAAAGGAAATTCCCAAAGTTTTCACAAAAATGTGCTAAATCTCAACTGGCTGACCTATCCTCAGTACGGTGCCCTTCCGGTGTTGTACTCTCAACCCGCCCTGGGCCAGCGGGAGCTTGCCGAAGCTCTGCAAGC
>JAGLQP010000445.1 GCA_023136785.1 Spirochaetales bacterium | reverse complement strand
GTCTCCTCCTGTTCGACCTTCTCACTGTGGGGGGTCATCTTGATCTCCCGCAGGGCCTCTTCGATCCGTTCGGAGGTGGTTCTGTGCACCACGATCAGCTTCTGGGATACCAGGTTGAACTCCAGGTCGAGCACTCCCTCGAGGCCGCCGAGCTTCTTTCGGATCAAGGCGATCTCTTCGTCACAGTCCATCTCGGGGATATAGAAGACGTTGGTGTGGCGGTGATCCGGTTTGGAGCTGGAAGCGGCGTAGCCGAGATGCTCGATTTCCTTCCCGATCGTGCTCGGATCGATGCGCTCCGGGTCGTACTCTACCTCCATCGTGGAGGCGGGAAAATTGACCGCCACCCAAAGCACCCCGTCCTTGCGGGATAGCATCTTCTCGATCGTGGCGGCACAGTCGGCGCAGTCCAGACCTTGAAGACGCAGCCGGTCTTGGGCGAAGCTGCGCTCCAGCTCGTTGCCTAGATTCTGCACTTCCCTTTCGATCGCCGAAGCACTGGTCAGGTTGGGATCGTAATTGAGACTCAAGATGCGGTCCTGCTCGGAAAGCTCCGCCGTCTCCACGCCCTTCAACCGTCCCGCCATTTCTTGCAGCCGGAGACGGCAGTGTGCGCAGTCCTCGTTCTTTGGGATAACCACCGGTATTTCCAGTTGAAGTTGCATTCTCAGAATTTACTATGCATTACTGATCCGGTCAAATAAACTCATGTTTCGCCTACCGGTTTCGCCCGCCGGCTTTGCCTACCGGCTTCGTCGTGTGCCATCGGTGTAGAGTTCCCCGGCACCGCGCGCCACGGGCGCAATGCCCTTTGCCATCTCAGCTTCACCCGGTGTAGACTGGATGGATCATGACCGGCGATCAGAAACCGGAGGCCCCGGATCTTCGGGCGATCCGGGCTGCGTTTAAGCGCATCCGCCCGTATGCCCACCAAACTCCTGTGCTGACCTGTACCAGCCTCAATGCCATGGTTGGCGCGGAACTGTTCTTCAAGTGCGAAAATCTACAGAAGGTGGGAGCCTTCAAATTCCGCGGCGCCGCCAACGCCGTGTTCTCCCTTCCCGAGACAAAAGCGGCCAAAGGAGTGGCCACCCACTCCTCGGGAAACCACGCCCAGGCTCTGGCTCTGGCCGCCCGCCTGCGGGGAATCCCCGCCCATATCGTGATGCCGGAGAACTCCCCAAAGGTCAAGGTCGCGGCGGTTCGGGGCTACGGCGCCCGTATCGTCTTTTGCCCGCCCACCCAGAAGGACCGGGAGCAGACCCTGGAGAGAGTGGTGGCGGAGACCGGGGCGACCTTCATCCACCCCTACAATAACCTGCGGATCATCGCGGGCCAGGGCACCTGTGCCCTGGAGCTGATCGAGGAAATCCCCGGCCTGGACATCGTGATGGCTCCCGTGGGCGGGGGAGGACTGCTGAGCGGAACGGCGCTCTGCTGCCACTATGTCAACCCCGAAATCCAGGTCATCGCCGGCGAGCCCAAGGGTGCCGATGATGCTTTCCGCTCCATTCGCGACGGCCGGATCTACCCCTCGGAGAATCCAATAACCATCGCCGACGGCCTGCGCACATGTTTGGGAAGCCTGACCTTTCCGATAATCCGCCGCTATGTGGAGAAGATCGTTACCGTGGAGGAGGAGTCGATCGTCGCGGCGATGCGCCATATCTGGGAACGGATGAAGATCCTGGTAGAACCTTCGGCTGCGGTGCCCTTCGCGGCTGTGCTTGAAGGCACCCTTCAGGTACGGGACAAACGCATCGGCATCATCCTGTCTGGAGGCAATCTCGACCTCGACACCCTGCCCTGGTTACGGCGTTGACGGTGCCTCCCCATTCCCGTATTTTCTTTGTAATTAATCTGACAAACCCGCCACAGGTGTGATCCAAGGAGGAATCGACAATGCCGGCCAAACAGAGCTTAAACGAACGCATCGAGGCATTCACAAAGCAGAATTTATCCCTCGATATGACCCGGGGGAAACCCGGACCGGAGCAGCTCGATATCTCCAACGGGATGTTGACGATCGTGGGAGAGAACAACTTTCTCACTCCCTCCGGTTTAGATGTCCGCAACTACGGCGGATTGGACGGCTTTCCCGAAGCCAAGAGGCTGTTCGCCGATTTCCTCGATGTCAACCCCGATGAGGTGATCATCGGGGGCAATGCCAGCCTCAACTTGATGTACGATACGGTCGCTCAAGTTATGAGCCACGGGACCTCCGGGGAAGGGAAACCCTGGTTCGGGCAGAAGATCAAGTTCCTCTGCCCCGTGCCCGGCTACGACCGACATTTCGCCATCTGTGAACACTTCGGGATCGAGATGATCCCAGTCCCCCTGACCG
>JAGLQP010000444.1 GCA_023136785.1 Spirochaetales bacterium | reverse complement strand
CACGGCTTTGCCGGATATCCTTTTTTCCAGACAGCCCGGTTTGTACGGCTTTACGGAGGCCATCATGAACTCATCGAGGGAGGAGTAGAAATAGCCGATCTCACCGGCGGAAGCCTGGCTGCCGAAATAGATCTTTCCGTCGATCATGATGGCGCAGCCCAGACCATAGGCGAAATCTATGTATACGACGTTGTCGTATCCTCTGGCCTTGCCGGCGATTTTTTCGCCCAGCAGAGACAGCTTGGTGGAGTGGTTCATCATGACTTCCCGCTGAAATACACTCCTGAAAAACTCGCTCAGGTCCTGCCCCGCCGCTTCCTGGTAGTTGGGGGTCCACTTGAGGGCCTTTCCACTCTCGACGTAGATTCCGGGGGCGATACAGATGATTCCCAGCAGCGCTTGCTCACCGATGCGGATCTCCTTCATTGCATGGAAGACCTTTTTCTTTAGCAGGGCCAGCCGATCGGTGATGGTACTGGTGCTTTGAAATACACCCTCCCGCTTGCCTACGAACCTGCCCTTCAGATCAGAAATTGCCACCCGAAACCCTGTGCGTCCCATCTCAAAGGCCAGGAAATACCTAAGATCGCTTCTGAACTTCAGGAGGATCGGTTTACGACCTCCGCTGGATCGACCTTCGCCGATTTCACTGATGATCCCGCGCCCGAGCAGATTGTCGATCAGGCTGGAAATTGCCGGCTTGGAGATATGGGTGTGTCGGACGATATCGGCCCGGGACAGGGGTTCGTGCATAATGATCGTAGAGAGTGCGAGCCGAAGATTGTTTTCTTTTACATGCGCCTGGGACTGTTTGGTAAGCATAGCCGTACGCTTCCCTCGATTTTCCTTGACAAATAGGAAGAGGTACAGGATAATACCTAGATAGTAAGTCGACTTAACTAAGTTGTCAACCTGGCAGCTTCAGCCAGTAGGGTGGAAAGCGGACATGAACTCCAGAGAGCGGATGTTGACAGCTCTTGAAGGCGGTATTCCCGATCATACGCCGTGCTCCTTCATGCTTTTCTATATCCTCTACGAACAGTGCAAGACGGATGCAGATTTCGTACAGAGGCAAATCGATCTAGGTCTCGATGCCTTTGTTCACGTCGGACATCTGAACCACAACCTCCACCTGTACGGGGGTCTCGATCCCCGGGTCCAGGTTCAGGAATGGGTGGAGCAAGGCAGCGGTGGGAAAAACTTCTGCCGGAAGTTGGATACCCCGGCGGGCCCTCTAACCGGCAAAATCAGGCAGCGGGAGGGTTGGCCGACGGAAGATGACTTTCCCCTTCTCAAAGACTGGCTCGTGGGTCGAGCGGAGGAAGTCCTGGTCAAGCCCGAAGAGGACCTGGAAAAACTTCCGTATCTGTTCGGACCTATAACCGATGAAGATATCCGGGTTTTGCGGGAAGAGGCAGATGAAGCCGACAAACTGGCCAAGCGGCACGGGTTGCTTCAGGTTGGGGGTTGGAAGGGATCGGTCCGACCGGGAGTTCAGGTGGATCCGGGAGTCATGGGCTGCGATGCCATGGCCTGGCTCTCCGGATTCGAGAAGGTCATGATCCTCTCCTTGACAAAACCGGAGATTATCAAGGAGTATGTGCGAATCATTCACGAGTGGAATCTCAAGCAGATCGAGGTCTACCTGGAGGTGACCCGGGCGGATCTGATCATCCGCCGCGGCTGGTATGAAACCACCGAGTTCTGGACCCCGGAGGTGTATCGGGAGATCGTTGCACCGACTTTGCGCAGGGAGGCAGAGCTGGTTCATCAGGCGGGGCGTAAATACGGCTACATCATCACCAGCGCCTTCGTTCCTCTGCTCGAGGATATTCTGGGTTCCGGGATCGACGTGTTGATCGGCCTCGATCCCAAGGAGGGCAAGGGCACCGATCTGAAGCTGGTAAAGGACATGTTTCGCAAGGCCGGTAAGGCCCTGTGGGGCGGGGTCAGCGGGCCGTTGAGCGTGGAAATCGCAACCGGCGAGGAGACCGAAGAGGC
Organism: Spirochaetales bacterium; assembly: GCA_023136785.1. Lineage (GTDB taxonomy): Bacteria > Spirochaetota > Spirochaetia > SZUA-6 > DRHE01 > JAFGQJ01. Next base: position 350 of record JAGLQP010000444.1, on the reverse strand, counting down.
GGTTTGCCAAGCCCTGGATATTCTAGGCAGAGGAGGGGGGTTTATCCTCTCTCCCGTGGACAATGTGCGGGAGCATACTGAGACTGCCTGGGAAAACACACAGAGGTTTATAGACGTTTGGAAGGCAAACAGAAGCGACTAGTCCGTCCCTTCTGTTTTATTGAGGTTATCCTAAAGAGCGTTGCTCTTTATAAAAAACTTTCAAAGGAGGGGGTTATGAAAAAAACCTTCGCTCTTCTCCTGGTTTTGCTGCTCTGTTCAGCTGTTTTCACATTCGCCGGAGGCGGTTCGGAAAAAGCTGCAGAAGCAGAGACCATCACCGTGTTGATGGGTATCGACGCGGCGGGCAA
>JAGLQP010000443.1 GCA_023136785.1 Spirochaetales bacterium | reverse complement strand
TGGCGGAGGATACCTGGAAGGCTTTTCAACTGGGGTACGCGCCGGCGAACAGGCTATGGCTGTACAAATTTTTGGTCGAAAAGAAATTCTCCAAGGAGTTCCTCGTAAGTTCCGGACTGTTCTACAAGCCTTCCCGGGGCGGTTCCAGCGGGGATCAGGAACCTGTCGCTCTGTTTCGAGGTCGGATCGTCTTCCCCATCCTCAATCATCGAAACGAGATAACCGCTTTCGGAGCCCGCAGCCTGGCAGCGGATGTTCAACCGAAATACCTGAACTCCCCGGAAACGGAATTCTTCCGAAAGCGGCAAACCCTGTACGGGATTTCGGGAGTGTTCCAGAAGATCCGCCGGGAAGACTCGTTTGTCCTGGTCGAAGGATATACGGATGTGCTGGCCCTCTGGCAGGCGGGGGTGGAAAACTGTGTGGCCCCGCTGGGAACAGCGGTAACGGTGGAACAGGTACGACTTCTCAAACGATACGCCTCTCGGGGTGTGCTGCTGTTCGACAACGACGAAGCGGGGATTCGGGCGGCGGAACGGACGATCATCCTCTGCGAGCAGCAGGATTTGACCACGGAGGTGGTCCGCCTGGAGCAGGGCAACGATCCGGCGGAAATTCTTGAAAAAGAGGGTCAGGAAGCATTGAAAGAAAAGCTCAAATCTACTATAAATAGCTTCCAGTTTTATCTGAGCACGGCGCATTCAAAATTTGATTCCAGGACACCGGATGGCAAGCGGGCGGTCATCAGACACCTAAGTCCTTATTTAACTTCTCTCGACTCACAGGTCAAAAGAGACGGATATTTCCGTCTCGTGGCGGAAGACCTTGGGGTTGACTTTGAGTCCGTGCGTAACGATCTTTTACGGGGGGCGGAAAGATCCATAACAAGGAACAACTCGCATCAAAGAGCGGAGGCGCAGGGCATCTCTGCCGATCTTTTTTTTCTACTCGCAGTCGCGGTCAACCGCGAATTTTTCTCAAAGGTCAGGAACACCGTCGCTGTAGACGATCTTGAGGATCTACGGGCAAGAAAATATTTCGTGGCCCTCGAGGAGTGCTACAGACAGGGGGAAACGACAGAAGAAGCGCTGCTGCGGCGTTTGGAGGATGAGGAGTTGAGGGATCTGCTTCTTGGGAAAACGGCTTCGGGGGAGTTCACAATCAACCCCGAAGGTATGATTCGCGACGGCCTGCGGGAGATACGACGCCGCAGCCTGGAGAATCGAAGGCGATCCCTCGTATCCGCCCTGACTCGATCCAAGGGCCAGGATCCGGGGAAGCTCAAGGAGTTTCTGGCCGAAAAAATGTATCTGGACGAGGAACTGCAGAACCTGAGAAAGGTAGTTGTTGATGAGCGACCTTCAGAATGATCCAGCGATTCTAAAACTACTCGAGTTTGCGAAGAAGAAGAAAACCATCACCTACGACGAGGTGAATGATTTTCTGTCCGACGATATCACAAACTCCGATCGGATCGAAGAGGTCATGTCGATTCTAGAAAAGAACAACGTCAAGCTCGAGGAGGAGGACGTTGATATTTCGGATACAGAGGAGCGGAAGCCCCCTGCCAGCAAGAAGAAGCTGGTATACGACGAGAAAGAGACGGCGATCGATGATCCGATTCGTCTCTATCTTCGCGAGATCGGCAAGGAAAACCTCCTGACCGCGGAGCAGGAGGTCTATCTGTCCCAGAAGATGGAGGAAGGGGAGAACATCATCAAGCGGGTCATTCGCAACTCCGGTGTGTTTATCCCGGAGCTGCACAGGTTGGCCTCGAATATCGGCACCAGGATCGACCCGCGCGAGCTCAGCCTGACAAAAAAGGAAATGTCGGAGTATCTGGCGGAACTGCGCAGGGTGACCCAGTTCTATAAAGAGCCTCTGCGCCCTCATGTCATGCTGATTCGCCAGTTTATGGAGACCAAGGGGAAGTACGAAGCCGAGGGGGGCAGCATCGTCGTCAACGCGGAGCTGCGGCAGCGCAAGGATGAACTGGTCAAACGGGTCCAGGATATCGACCTGCACCCCGAAGAGATCATTTCGATAACCGACAAGTTCATCTCCTCAGCCAATCGTATCCGCAAGATCCAGAAGGAGAATCTGAAGATAAAAAAGAGGCTCAACGTTGCCAGTCAGAAGGATCTACGCAGCCTGGGGCGTGGGCTGGCGCTTCGTCCGGACCGTACCCGTATCGAGGGCGAGCTGGGATTGGAGGCGGATCAGATAAAAGAGCTCATCCGCCAGATCCAAACAAACGACAAGCGACTCATGAAGTTGGAAAACGAGTTCCACAACAATACCGTCGAGATTCTGGAAATGGCCGAGGAAATCGGACGGGGCCGCTTCATGATGAAGTC
>JAGLQP010000442.1 GCA_023136785.1 Spirochaetales bacterium | reverse complement strand
CACCTGGTCGGCAAAGGCTATGTGAGTGGCCGGCGATTGTGAGATCACCTCGATTTGAAAACCGTTGGCCTTTCCGTCTTTGGCGGAGGCTTCAAAGAAATTGGTGGCGGTTTTAAAAACACCGGTTATGTCCGGTGGTGTCCAGCCGATGACGATCGGTTCCTGCCACCGCTTCGCGGCCACCCCCGCCGCCGGGGCTTCCTCTTTACCCCTTGCGAACACCAGAACTGAAGAGGCCAGAAGTACAAACACGATGATGGATGCGAGCACTCTCTTTTTCATTTATCTGATCCCCCTTATGTTTTTTTTATCAGCACATACGTGCCGATGTTTTTTATTATTATTTGTTATTGATCGCTGTCAATTTTAGCCGATACCGGGCTGCAAGTCAACATGAAATCTATCGTTTTTCGACACAAGTTGGCGAATACTGTTGATTTTTTTCTATGGAAGCGTGACAAATGCCTCCTTGGTACTGTCGTTCCAGAGCTTTATGTGAACATCCACGGTAAGAAAGTCGTCATTGATCCAAATCACTTACCGCCTAATGCCAAGGTGGTACATTTAACCTGATTTGTAGAAATTCCGAGACATTTATATCAGGTTTCCTCGACAACGATCCGCTCTTCGCCGCTGTAGATGTTCATCCGCTGACCCCGGACGAACCCGATCAGGGTGACCTTCCGCTCCCGTGCCAGGACGACGCTTCGGTCTGTGGGCGCGCTGCGGGACACAACGATAGGCAGACGGCACGCCGCAGCTTTCTGCAGAATTTCCGATGACAGCCGCCCGCTGGTCAGCAGGATCTTGTCTCTGAAACTATTTTCCCTGATAAGATGGGCGCCGATTACCTTGTCAACGGCGTTGTGGCGGCCAATATCCTCGCGGAAAACGAGCACTCCCGTGTGATCCGCCAGGGCAGCCGCATGCACCCCGCCGGTTTGACGATGAATCTCGGAGCGCTTTCGAAACTCCTCCATTAAACCGCTGATATGGCGAGAGCTCGCCTGCGGCCCCCCCTCCACTGCCCCGGAGTCCCACCCGTCCTCGGCCAACTCATCCCGCTCCCCCGCCGCCTCGCTGTCATCAACCGGGAAGGTACTTCCGCAGGCCGAGCCGATGACTCCGCTCAATCGCAGGCTTTCCGGATCGATCTCCGGGGCCAACTCGATAAAGGCGCTCCAGGTGGCCCGATTGATCACGATCCGGCGAATCTGATCGGCCGCCTGTATAAAACCGTTGGTGTAGAAGAAGCCTCGAACCAGATCTTCCAGGTCCCCCGGAGAACACATCAGCACGGCGATCCGCCGATGCTCGGCGAGCAGCCGAAGAGAGATCTCTTCGGTGATCAGGTCCTCCCGATTTTCCCGTTCGCGTCCACGGATGCGGACGATCTTCAGACTACGCACAGAATGCTACCTCCCCGACCCTTCGGAGTGCAGGTGGGCCTTTAGATCCTTAGGGGTGTTGAGATTGAAAAAAGCGCTGCGGTTTTCCGGTACATCCTCGAGGTCCCAATAACAGGTTCGAGCTTGCCCGAGGAGCACGCGAATCGAGTACCCCCCCTCGCCATTGCAGATCTCTCGTACGAGGGGCTCCAAATTTTTGAGGTAGATCCCGTGCAGGGGTTCGATCAATTCACCAATCCGCGGGATCAGAATCTCATGACCCCGGTTCACCGCTGTTTGAAATTCGTCGATCTGTCGTTCGATAAGCTTGCGGTTCAGAGAGGGCATGTCGCAGGCAACACAGAACACCGCTTCCTCATTCGTATGAACCAGCCCCGAGTGCAGCCCCCCAAGCGGTCCCCGCCCCTTGTACAGGTCGGAGGCGATCACTGCCCGGCCGGGCAGATCCCGCTGCAGATCCGGTCGGTTGCTGACCAGGATCACCTCGGGAAACAGACTCTGCAACAAGACGGCGATGCTGTGAATCAGGGGGGCGCCGTTAACCGGTATTCGACTCTTGTCCATCCCCCCCATGCGGGTATTGCGGCCGCCGGCAAGGATCAGACCCGTTATCTGTAGACTCGACGCCTTTGAGTTCATCGAAAACAATGTACCACCTAAGGCCGCCGGATGGCCAGTGCTCCCTCTTCCCCGACTTTTCATTCCGGAATCAAGGATAAATCGTGAATATGGTCACTAAAACTTCTTGACAGCGAAAAGTTACAACAATATCCTTGTCGACGTGATCCTGCCCAAGTATGATGGCGTATACGGCAACATCATCGGTGGCGCCGTGTTCGTGGGCATGAGCTACTGGAGCGCATACCTGCGGCCGAGCGGGCAGCAACTGTCAAACTAACGCACGACAAGGACAACCTATGAGTGTACAGACATCGGCAATCGATATTTC
>JAGLQP010000441.1 GCA_023136785.1 Spirochaetales bacterium | reverse complement strand
TGCTGCAATGTCTTTTTTTGCTCTATTGCCCTGTGATCCTTTCTTTTACTCCATAGAACATATTATATTCCCAAGTTTTGAATAGAACCACCCGAAAAACGGTGAAATTCGACCGTATGCTTACCCGCGTCTAACTCTCCGGTTTATTGAAGCAGTGTTTCACGACCGCCCGTTATGTTAGATGGTGGCGGCATTTGTCCGCCTGGGAGAGGGGTATGCAGTCATTTGCCGAATTCCTCCGAGAAAAGGGGCGTGTCGATTCGCGCCGCCTTCCACACTACCTCCGTTGGGTCAGAATGTATCAGGACTTTGTCGCTGGACAGACCAACGACAAAGTGTACGGGATCAGAGGCGATGCTCTCGCTGCGTATGGCGAAAGCCGGCAGTTTACCGGCTTTCTCTCCGTCATGGGCAGGAACTACCAGGACTGGCAGGTTCGCCAGGCCCGTCATGCCCTCAGGCTGTACTGGTACTACAACGGCGTAGGTCAGAGACGGCAACCACCTCCGGTTCATGGACCGGAACACGCATCACTGGCGGCTCGCGTCAACTGGGACACACTCGAAGAGAAGCTGATTCGCCTCATAAGACTGAGACATCTGGCATACAGTACCGAGAAGACCTATCTGTCTTGGGTACGACGGTTCAGGGCCTTCTTTCTCGACAGGGAACTGGGGGATCTGAGCGGGGACGACCTGAAATGCTTCCTGTCTCACCTGGCGCTGGAGCGGAACGTGTCCGCAGCCACACAGAAACAGGCGTTCAACGCCTTGCTGTTTCTGTTCAGGAACGTTCTTGACGTTCAGATCACAGATCTCGAGACGGTGATCTCATCACGCGTGCCCAAGAGGCTCCCGTTGGTTCTTACCCAGAACGAAATCCGAATGATCTTCTCCCATATATCCGGAACACACGTTTTAATGGCCCAGGTCATCTACGGCGGAGGTCTCCGACTGGGCGAGTGCCTCCGTTTACGGGTCAAGGATGTCGATTTCTCCCGGAACTGCATCATCGTCCTATCCGGAAAAGGCGCCAAGGATCGCGAGACCCTGCTGGCAGCTACAGCTGCCTCCAGTCTCAGTGTTCACCTTAGTCAGGTACGCGCGTTGTTTGACCGCGACCGCCGCAGCGCAGTGGCAGGAGTCTCGCTTCCTCAGGCCCTGGTCCGGAAATACCCCAACGCAGGCAAGGATTGGGGATGGTTCTGGGTATTTCCCTCCGCAAAGCTCTCGATCGATCCGCACTCGGGGATCGTCCGACGTCATCACCTGTACCCAACGACTCTGCAAAAGGCCTTCCACCAGGCCGTCGTTCGCTCTGGTGTCGTTAAACCGGCTTCTTTGCATACGCTGCGGCACAGCTTCGCCACGCATCTCGTTGAGAAGGGGTATGATGTTCGTACGGTACAAGAGTTGCTCGGCCATGCGGATGTTTCAACCACCATGATATACACGCATGTAGCGAAGAAAAACAAACTCGGAGTCGAGAGTCCTCTGGACTCCCTCTAGCAGTGCCCTCCGCCATTGTCTCGGGTGATTAGAGCTAATGGATTGTTGCTACCGGATCGAGAACGGGTGTCTTACGTCAAAGCGCCAGGCGTGCAACTGGAATATCGGGGATATCTATGCCAGGCAGAAAAAGATCTGGCTGTGTGTCGCAGCAGCTATGATGTACGGCGCTGGGGCTTCGCAATTTTGGTGCTGATTGATACTAGCCTCCCGACATACTCTGTGGAATATTCGTAGAGATACCTGGATTGTCTGGCTTTCTATGTGTGGCAACCTCTCAAAGTGCTGACTTTCTCGCTGGGGGTGGGTTGCTTGCTTGTTCGTCTGTACATCAACTACATATAAATCAGCAATGTGCCGATCTATATAGGAACTTTTTGGGCAGCGTTCCGACAGACCTTTCAACAGAAACGAACTGGCCGCGGAAGAACTTCGTTATCGAAGGAGGAAACGCCTTGATATACGGTGCTGTAGCGGTTATTAGGTTGAGTATTTCCTGTCCCCGACACGAGACTGCTTGCGTGCCGCAACGTTCAGTACAAAAGAGTCTACGCCACTAATGCCTATCACTATACTTTTGTCGGAGGTTCGGTAGCCGAGAGCGAGCCGTTTTACGAATTGAGTGGCTGGATTCCGGGAATCACCCCGTATGAGGATGACTTGGATATCGGCTTTCATTCGGTAGGGGTGTTTCTGGCGATCTTAGGGTCGTTCTAAAGGCAAGCGGTACGGTTTATGGTCGGGGCTCCGGCGGAATCGGTTCTATCCCAAAAGCGTCGGAGACATACCTGGTGGTGAAACCGATCGCCCGCTTGGACAGATCTTCGCAGATGTGGGGCGGGTTGTCCGGG
>JAGLQP010000440.1 GCA_023136785.1 Spirochaetales bacterium | reverse complement strand
CAACCCGCTTCCGCCGCCGGCCAAAGGCTTGAGCTTTCATCTCGCCGTGTTTGTGAAAGGCCACGTTCCCTCCTTCTGATAAACGATTCGTCCGCCAACGATAGTCATCTCCACCTCTGTACCCTTTATATTCGCGGGGTTCACCGACAACAGATCCTGGGAGAGGACTGCCAGATCGGCCAGTTTTCCCGCCGTGATCGAGCCCTTCTCCCTCTCCTTGAACTCAGGCTTTGGCGCTGCCAAGGGTATAGGCCTCTAAAGCTTCTCTGGGACCGATTCTCTCCGGTCCCGAACGGTTGACAGTATAGTGAATACTCAACAATGGGTCAAAGGTGGCTTCCCCGGGCATATCCGATCCATAGGACAGATGCACTCCCGCATCGAGGAGCGAGCGGTAGGGGTAGGCTCGGCAAGCCCTTTCCTCAGTGTTGACAAGCTCATGGATGGTGCCGATCGCCGATCGCGTGAAAGGCACCCCTGACGCCGGCGTAAGGCTGGAGCAGCCAGGCCGCTCGGGTGGAAAAGGTACCGTCCAGAAGATACTTCCACAGACCTCGGGCAACCCAAGAGCAATCGAATCGTTTCAGCCGCATACCGGTTTCTATCTTTCAGTGCCCCTTCCCCTTTTCAGCAGAAAACAATATCTCTCAGTGATAATCCCCCCACGGTCAGTGCTATATATCCAGGCAAGAATAGAAAATAAAAAGGTTTGAAATATTTACCGTGTTGGGGTAGAATATGAGCAACAACCAAATTCGAGGGAGGGAAACATGGCTGAGTACGAAGCCTACTGTGTCAAGTGCAAAGCAAAACGAATGATGAATGACCCCCAGGTCGTCATCAACAAGCAGGGTCGCCGCCAGGCAAAGGGGATCTGCCCGCAGTGCGGCACCAAGATGAACCTCTTTCTGAAATCACTGTAACGCTTTAGCCCTCGAGGCGAAAGCCCCCACCCCCTTTCAGAATTAACCCGTTCAGCCTGAAGGTTTATGGACGGGTTAATCTGAAGGGATCGACAACTTATTTCACCTCTCCGCAGTAAGCGATTGTTGATATGTCTTCACTGCAGCGCTAATATTCCCCTTACCCCCAGTGTCGATGAATCATGGAGTGAAGTTCCCCGCGGAATTCCGCGAACTTGGACTCCGCCTGGGCTCTACCCAAATGAATGCGATTCGTCAGCATAACGATGGCAAGCTCCTTGGACGGCTCGATCCAGACACTCGTTCCCGTATCCCCGGTATGTCCAAAGGACTTTTCGCTGAAAAGGGGACCTACGGGAGAGTTCTCCTCCTGAAGGAGAAACCCCAACGAACGCCTTCCGCCAAGACCACCGGTTAGGCAGGTATGCATCAATTTGACTTGATTCGCGGACAGTAGTTGAAAACCGTTTACGACACCGCCGGTTCCGAACAGGGACAGCAGCTGGAGCAAGCTCGGGGCTGTGGCAAATAGTCCGGCGTTTCCTCCCTCTCCACCCAGACAGTATGAGTTTTCGTCGTGCACTTGCCCTCGAATCCAACGCTTTCTCCATGGGCAGTATTCCGTAGATGCAACTCGTCCCCAAAGAACGACCGGTGGATTAAAAAAGGTGTCGGCGAGGCCGCAGGGAGCAGCAATGAGCTCCGCGAAGAGCTCTTGCACACGAGCTCCCGTCACTCGCCTGAGGAACTGACCCAGCAGGAGGTAGCCCGTTTGGCTGTAGAGCACCTCCTTTCCGGGTGGTTTTTCCGCTTTGATGGCTCTCAGCAGCTGTGCTGCTCGATCATAGTCGATGTTTCGAGGATCCGGAAACTCCTTGTAGAGATCGGGCTCCGGCGGCAAGCCACCGGTGTGTAGAAGTAAGTGCCCAAGAGTGATCTCCTTGCTCTCCTGGGCAATTTCGGGGATGAAGTACCCAATTGTTTCACCGAGGCGTATCTTCTCCTTTCCCATTATCATTACGGCCAGAAGGGCTGTAGCAAGGGGTTTGGTAATACCTGATAAATCAAAAATCGTATCCTCTGTCATGCCCTCCAGCTGCGGCTGGAGCTGTCGAGATCCCTTTACCTGAGAGAGAACGACCTTCCCTCCCTTCGATACCAGTAAGACAATTCCGGGAAAACAACTCTGTTTGATTGCAGTATCTATCAGGGTTTCAATGTCATGAGATCTGTTTTCCATATATCCCTTAGTGAAAGATCACCCCGCGTTTGTTCGACCGGCGATATCCACGTACTCTACAGTAGTCTAGTCTAGTACAGTCGGGGTTTCAAATGGAAAAGGCAGCTTCTCTTAAGAAACGGTTCGATAGTAGGTCTTCTGATTGTGCTTTTTTTCAACCAGGCGACCTTCGATGAGGAGTTTTTCAACGATCTTCCAATCTGCGCCGG
>JAGLQP010000044.1 GCA_023136785.1 Spirochaetales bacterium | reverse complement strand
GAAGAGGAGGTTCCCGAGGAGATCGAGGAGGAAGCTGTCGAAGGGGAGGAGGCTGAAGAGGAAGCCGCAGAGGGGCAGGCTGAGGAGTAAGCCCTGGATCTCACCGTTGTCGGATTGGGGAATCCGGGAAACAGGTATAGCTCGACCCGTCACAACGTGGGTTTCAGGACTGTGGATATCCTGGCGGAGAGGTTCCGACTCACCTTTAAAAGGGCGTTTCTCAAGAATTATTCCATCGCTTGGACGGACCTTGAGTCAGGAAGGCTGTATCTGGTCAAACCCACTACCTACATGAACCGTTCAGGTGATATCTTTCCGGATGTTTTAAGACGGACCGGTGCCGCCATCGAGGAGCTCCTGGTGGTCTGCGACACCATGGACCTGCCTGTGGGGGAATGCCGAATAAAACGAAAAGGATCTTCCGCCGGGCACAAAGGGTTGGCCGCGATCATCCAGCGGCTGGGGCGGTATGACTTCCCGCGGCTATACATCGGTGTAGGTCGGCCGAATCGTAGAACCGATGTGGTGGACTATGTGCTTTGCGAAGCCCGAGGCAAGGAAGCAAACCTGCTCGACGAAGGAGTTCACACAGCCGCGGCGGGTGTGCTTCAGCTGATGGAGGAGGGGCTGGGGAGGGTGATGAATGTCTTCAACAGAAGAACCGAGCGCAGTTGAACGGAAAGTCCTTGATTATCTGCACAGACACGGGATTGCCCGGGGATCCCGCATCTTGGTTGCTCTGTCCGGAGGGCCGGATTCCCTCTGTCTGCTCTGCATCCTGCACCGACTCAAAGGCCGGTATCCACTCGCACTGAATGTCGCCTTTCTTGACCACGGCATCCGATCCCGCCGAGAGATGGACAAGGACTTGGAGTTCATCCAGCAGACCTGTTCGAACCTGGGAGTGGATCTGTCCTGGGATAGATTGCCCCACGGCGTTCTCGCGCAACGCGCCCGGAGTACGGGTAGAAGCCTTGAGGAGGTTGCTCGAGAGTCCCGGTATAATTACTTGAAGACAACGGCTTCGGAAAAGCAATGTGAGTACATTGCCCTTGGCCACACGGCGGATGATCAGGTAGAGACCCTGGTTATGCGTTTTTTTCAGGGCGTCGATCTGAGTGGATTGCCGGGAATCCCGGAAAAGCGGGACTTTATTGTCCGTCCCCTGTACGATTGTACCCGCCCACAGATTATCCGATATCTTTCCGACTTTAATCTGAGCTACCTGACAGACACCACCAACGAGGACAGACGGTATCTGCGGAATGCCGTGCGTCACAACCTGTTGCCGGCAGCCGAACAGATATTCCCCGGTTTTCGTGGGAGTTTGCTCTCCCTCTCAAAAAAGCTCTCCAGATTGAGAGCCTATGTTGATTCTGAAAGTAAGAGACGTCTTCTCTGGAGGTCTACCCGGGGTGGCTACAGGATCTCGGGGCGGGAGTTTCTCGCAGTTCCGGGTGTGCTGCGCGTGTTCTCCATCACCGGTCTGCTCAACTCGTTGGCTGTGGAAAGAAAGAGGATCCCCTACAGGTTCCTCTCCCGGGTTGAGGACGATCGTTTTGTCCGCCTTCGACGGATCGTGCTCTCCGGTTACGGAATTCGACTGTACTGGAGAGGGGAACAGTTGATCTTGGCCATGGATGTTGTCGGTCATAGCGAAAAAGGTTATTTTATAGTTATCAGAGGCGGGAACAGGATAGTGGTCCCCGAAGCAGGACTCATCTTCGAGTCCGGTGGTTCGAGGGGGGGAGCTGTCCCTGTCCTCCTTCGTTCCGCCAGATCAGGGGACAGCATAACCCTGGGGGGGGGCAGCAGAGCAGTTAGAAAGCTGTTTGCCGAGTGGCGAGTAGCTAAACAGGAATGCTGGAAGATCCCGATCCTGGAAGACCGGAGAGGAACCGTTGCCGTCTTTGGCAGCCTGTTCGGGTACAGAGATAGATTTCGTGATGGACTGTCTTCCGAGCGGGGAAAAGCGTTAAAGAGTATGGTTCACAGACACGATGTGGAGGTAGAGTGAACGGCGACAACAAACAGGACAAACGTGGGCCGGCGGGCGGCCCGCCCAAATTACCCTTCAACAACAGAATTGCCCTCATTTCCCTGTTGGTGCTGGTAGTAATTTTTATTCTTTTTTTTGTGTACAGCGACCGCGGCACCAGTCGAGAGATTCCCTATTCGATGTTCCTGAACTATTTGGATCAGGGTTTGATCGAATCCGTGAAGATCGTGGATCAGTACGAGATTCAGGGCACGCTGCAGGATCAAGCGGGGGAAATTACCTTTTTCAAGACGACGATTCCCTATCCCGATTCCGGCCTTATGGAAAAGCTGCTTGAAAAGAACATCCGGGTTACCGGCGGACCGAAGACCGTCTCCCCGTTCCGCGTCTTCATAGAGTTCATTCCGTGGATATTGGGTTTTGTGTTTATCTGGTTTATGTTCCGACAGGTCCAGGGTAGTGGCAACCGGGCGTTCAACTTCGGCAAGAGCCGGGCCAAACAGTACCTCGATACCGGTAAGAAGACCACCTTCAGCGATGTGGCCGGACAGGAGGAGGCGAAGTACGAACTCCAAGAAGTTGTGGAGTTTCTAAAAAGCCCGCAGAAGTTTTCCAAGCTTGGGGCCAAGCTTCCCAAAGGAGTTCTGCTCGTCGGATTGCCGGGTACCGGCAAAACGTTGATGGCCAAGGCAATTGCCGGCGAGGCGGACGTGTCCTTCTTTCACATGTCCGGCTCGGATTTTGTGGAGATGTTTGTCGGCGTGGGCGCCAGCCGTGTCAGGGACCTCTTTGAACAGGGACGCAAGAATGCCCCCTGTATTCTATTTATCGATGAGCTGGACGCGGTGGGACGAGTCCGCGGCGCCGGCTACGGCGGCGGACATGACGAGCGAGAGCAGACCTTGAATCAGATGCTGGTGGAAATGGACGGTTTTAACACTGAGGATGGAGTGATCATTGTGGCTGCCACCAATCGTCCCGATGTTCTCGACCCGGCACTGCTCAGACCCGGACGTTTCGACAGGCATGTCGTGATCGATATGCCTGACACAAGAGAGCGGGAGAAAATCCTGAAAATCCACTGCCGGGACATCCCCCTCGCTGATGATGTGGACCTGAGCAGGGTTGCCAGGGCTACCCCGGGATCTTCCGGGGCGGATTTGGCCAACCTGGTGAACGAAGCGGCTCTCTACGGAGCCCGACGTGACAAGAAAAAGGTGGAGATGGAGGATTTCGAGTACGCCAGGGACAAGGCGATGATGGGAATTGCCAGGAAATCCAAGGTGATTCCGCAAAAGGTGAGAAGGATGACCGCCTATCATGAAGCGGGCCACGCTCTTCTTCACTACTATCTGAAAAATGCGGACCCTCTGCACAAGGTTACGATCGTTCCCCATGGGCAGGCTCTCGGGGTCGCTTTTTCACTGCCCGAATCTGACACTTACTCCCGCAGCGAGGGCTGGCTGCAGGACAAGATCACGATCACAATGGGCGGATTCGCCGCCGAAGAAATCATTTTCCAGGAAAACACAACGGGCGCTCAAAACGATATCGAACAGGCTACTGAGATCGCCCGGCGTATGGCCTGCGAATGGGGAATGTCGAGGCCCCTCGGCCCGGTAGCCTACGGTCAGAAAGAGGAGCCGATCTTTATCGGAAAAGAAATCGCCCGTCACAAGGACTACTCGGATGATACCGCTCAGCTAATAGACAAGGAAGTACGCGGTATCGTTGAGTCCGGTCTCAAGCAGGCCAAGGCTCTTCTAACCGAACACAAGGAGCAGCTCGAGCTGTTGGCCACGACTCTGGTCGAGAAGGAGACCCTCGATGATGCTCAAATACGGGAGCTATTGGGGTTTCCGGCCAGAATAAAGAAGATGGAAGAGTAAAAGTTGCAAGAATTGATCCACAAGCGGTATACACTCTGACTATGTGGACATGGAACATAAGATGGCTCGCGGAAACACGAGGAGAGACCTTAACAGCGGCAGCCTCTCCGTGACTCTTCTGTTTTTTTTGCTCCTCTTCGGGCGGATTATCTATGCCCAGGAAGCATCCAGTACCTTTGAGTTCAACATCGCCTGCGGATACCACGAGCAGGCCGAAGGTTTGTTCCGGACGGGGCGGTTCGATGTAGCCGTCACCGAGGAGTACCGGGAGCGGGTATATCACTACTTGAACGGGACTTACGATCTAACCTTTGTTGGAGAGACCAGATGAAAGGATTCTTCCTCCTATTGACTGTCCCGTTTGTTCTGCTCGCCTGTGCAACCGCAGAGAGAAGCATTGCCCCGGAAGAAATAAAAGAGCTGCGATCGGTGCGCTTGGATTCTATTCAGTCGAAAATAGATGAAAATCAGCTTACCGAAGCTTTTCAGGACATCTCATTTCTGAAACGCAGCCCTGATGAAGGTATCCCCGCTGCCGAGCTCGAGGATCTCTCCGGTGTGGTCCTTGACCGGCTGGTCGCGGCCTTCGAGGAACAGGTCGATAATCAGGAATACTCCGCAGCCTTTCGTTATTACCTGTCGTTGGCCGGGATCGGCAAAGAGGATTTGGTACCGGAATGGTCCGCCCCGCTGCTGCTGTATCGCATGGCTGGATCCAGTTACGATGCCGGAGACATGCCGCTGGCCTTCTACCATGCTCAACGGGCGCTTGCCGCCGGTTCTGCTGCCGAGCCGTTGCTCAGTTTGCTGCTCAAACTGGCTGTGGAGCTTCAGAATGCCAAGGTGTATCAACTTGCCCTGGAGGAGCTCGAGCGCCAGGGCATTGAACCGCCGGAGGACGCTGCCGCCGCAGCGGTCGGTATTCCCTCGGTAGAGACAATGGTTCAGGGTACGGTTACCGTATGGGTGAACAAGGGAATAAAGCTTGAAAGGGGAATGGGATTCCCCGATCGGGTGATCGGTAGTGGTTTTTTTATCGACAGCCGTGGATACCTGCTCACGAATTATCACGTGGTTGCCAGCGAGGTAGATCCGGAGTACGAGGGTTACTCGAGGCTCTATATTCGACTATCCGACAGGGCAGAGGAAAAGATACCAGCACGAGTAGTCGGTTACGACAGGATATTCGACCTTGCTCTGATCAAGGCTGAAGTCAAACCCCGGTTCACCTTCTCATATGGCGGCAGCTCGGATCTCAAAGTCGGTGGCAGAATCATCGCCATCGGCTCGCCCGCGGGATTGGAGAATACAGTCACCTCCGGTATTGTTTCGGCCACGGGACGTCGGTTTCTTCAGATGGGTGATGCAATCCAGGTCGATGTCCCGATCAACTACGGGAACAGCGGCGGACCGCTGCTCGATGAAAGTGGAAAGCTTGTCGGCATCGTCTTCGCCGGGATTGAACAGTTTGAGGGAGTGAACTTTGCGATCCCCTTTAAATGGGTGGAAAAGGCTCTTCCCCGTTTGTACAGCGGCGATGAAGCCGGACACCCCTGGCTTGGCATCGCCATGCAGGAGGGTGACAAAGGACTCGAGGTGATTTATACGGTTCCTGGCTCGCCGGCAGACAGGGCGGGGCTAAAGGAGGGGGACATCCTCGTTTCCTTGAACGGTACAAGCTACACGGCGATAGGGGATATCCAGTCCGTACTGCTCGATCTGGATTATCCAGTGCTTGTTACTCTCGAGTGGCGGCGGGGCGGGCAGTCCTACACCGGTGCTCTGAGTCTGGCCGAGCGCCCCTACAGCCCGATAGAAGAGAGTTTGGCTAAGGATCTTCGGGACAACGTGCTCTTGCCGCTGTTCGGAATGAAGATCGAAAAAACAAGCCGGTTCCTCTGGAGAATCAACTATGTTGTACGTCGTGTACTCCCGGGTTCTATTGCCGATGAGACCGGTTTGTCCAAGGACGACCCGCTGAGTATCCAGGGTTGGGAGCTGGACCAAGAAAACCGCTTTGCCCGCTTGAGGATTTACGTAAAAAAGAGAAAGTCCGGCTTCCTCGAGAGTGCGATTCAACTCGCCGCCTACTTGGAGACGGATATTTTTATTTAGCTCCTCCCCTCAACCAACAGCTTCCCTACTTCGTCAACTCATTGCGGGTGCGTTGGAGGCGGGAGCAGAACAGTCGAGCTCGAGCTTCGACAGTCTTCAGATTCTGAGAGGTGAGCACCTTTTCGGGGTCGGCCTCGGGTAGGGAGAGGAGCAGATACTCCACAGCGGACTGGGATACGAGCGCCTGTTCCTTTTCGCAGAAGGTGCGCACCTGCTCCGCGACACGCTTGCGGTCGTGAGCGCTGCGTGTACCGGCCCCGCTTCGTGCCCTGTTTCCGAGGGAAGGGGAGGGTGTATCGGATCGTGGCTTCGAGCCCTGGCTGCATATCCGGTCCAACTCGGAGAAGGAGCGAATCCTTTGGGCGCCGACGGGCAGGCCCTCCGGTCCTAAATCGAAGGTTCTTGGGGACTCAGCAACGATGCTGTGGAGCTGACGGGCGTAGGAATGAAGAACCAGATCGCTTAGGAGGCGTTTTCCCCTCTTTCCTTCGATCCACAGCCGCGGACGGGCCAGAAGGGTCTCGAAAACGGACATTCCACAGGGCCGGATCCGGGTGCAGTTCAGATGCATCGCCCGCTGGGATGGCGCTCCCCGGGCGTGGGTCTGGCCCTGTGGGTAGCTGAAATCGAGACCCGTGAACAGTACGGGTCCCTTGGTCATCAACAGAGCAGCTTCCACGGCGGACACACCGACGGAGCCTCGCGGTTGCAGCGGGGTAGGGAGAAGCCCCGCGGATTCGAGCCTGTCGAAAAGTTGCAGAGGATGGAAGCGGGTGGAAAAGAAAAACAGTTCGGGAAACAGCCGCAGGCTCTGTGGATTGGAGGTCAGATCGCAGAGCAGTTTGATCCGTGGATCCCGGCAGGGGATGAAGTCCAGTATTGTATAGATTTGTGCATCCAGGGTGATCACCCAGTCGGGAAGCAGGTCCGCCTGCTTGAGGACCGGCAAAGAGGTGTCCACAGCCATGAGAATTGTCTGCTTTCGGATCCTGGCAATCCAATCCAGACTCTTTTCCAGAGAGGGACCGGCTCCGGTTACGAGCACCGGACGGTCCGTCGACAGTTCTGAAATATCCCCTGCCTCGGGCAGGAGACGAAGATTCGTGAAGAGATTCTTCAGCCACAGATGGGCCAAGGCGACCAGTGTCAGCTTGTTCTGCCAGAACAGGCGAATCTCCTCCTCCAGGGCTTCCTGCAGCTCCCGGTACTCCCGGCGGTACAACTGGTACCCCCCGCTCAGATGCAGGGGCAGAAGGCGTCGAAACCTCCAGAGTCCAAGTTTGTGGACAACTGCAGCGGCCTGCTTGGGTTGGGTCGTTCGTATGATAGTGAGTCTGTTGCTCTTCGGCAGGGCAGGACCGGCGCTCAGGGCTAATTTGAACAGTCGTTCGTCCACCTCGATGCAAAGGATGTGGCAGGAATCGGGGATCTTGTCGAGCAGCTCGGGAATTCCATAGCCCAATCCGAGGGAGGGAATGAGCACGAGTGTTTTCGGCTCGAGGACGATTTTCTCCACCCTTCGAATTGCCCCTCCCTGAGGATCGCGGGGCGAGTAAAGGGCCTTCCCTCTATAGGTAATGGTGTAGCCCCGTCCGGTATCGACCAGTCGGGGCTGCGCTTCGGTCATTGCCTGGGAAACACGTACTCGTAGAAGGTCTGGTCGAAATCGTCCTGTATATGATCGGGATTGAGGAGCACGTTCTGGAGATCCTGCTCCAAAGACTGCTGGGCGTAGTAGGTATGATAATCATCCACCAGCTCCATCTCCCGTTCCGGGGGTTCACGCACATCGTCCAGCCTGAGTACGATCACTTGATCGTCCAGCAGAATCGGGGAGGAGACCTCTCCGAGAGACAGGGAGAATGCTTGGATAAAAAAATCCTCGCTGAAGGCAGCGGCGGAGAGGTTGACCTGTTCTAGAGGGGAACGTACGGGAGATAAAAAGTAGTACGACTGGTAGTTGAGGGGGAAGTAGTCCGTCAAGCCGATAGAGTAATCGGTTTCAATGGTAGCACCGAGCAAACCAACATCGTCAACCCGCTCCCTGAAGGATTCCGCCTGGCTGAGAACGTAGTCCTCGATCATCCCTTTCTCGTACCGCATCATGTAATCCCTGGCGATTTGCACCGTTTCCTCAAGATCAAAATCCGGTTCAAGAGCAGGTGTGTTGCAGCGGTAGATAACCCAGCCAAAATGGCTTTCAAGCACGGGAGATATTTCAGTTTCCTGGAGCTGAAAAATGGTTTCCACCGGTTCGCTGTCCTCGAAGTCCGCCTCCAGGTCGTAGTAGTACCGCCATCCCATGTCACCGCCCTTTTCAGCATAGATATCCTTGGAATGGGCTCTGGCCAGCTCCTCGAAGCTGCCGGTCCTGTCGATCAGTTTATTGCGAATCTCTCTGGCTTCCCGCTCGTTGGATTTGATGAGAATACGGCTCAGTTTGATACGCCGGAAGCGCTCCTGATTCTGCTCGGCAAATGCCTCGGTCTCCTCCTTCGGGTAGTCGTCGAAGGGGAAGCTGACCAGGCTGAAGCGTCTCTGCTCATCCACCATGCTTGCCAGAAACTGTTTTTCCTTGACGCTCTCCCTCTTGGCCTGGAAAATGTCTTCAAGGTACTGTTCATGAATCAGCTGTTCCCGGTACAGCTTCCGATAGGCCATACGTTCGGTACTGGGGGTCGCTTCGTACCGCTCTTCGCTGAACTGTCCATCGATGGTGTACGGTCCCGCGGTGATCAAGGTCTCGTCCAGCTTGTTTTCTGAGATCCACACTCTGCTTTCCTCCGCCTCCGTGAGGATAGCCGTGTGCAGAACCGTTTGGTCGAAGGCGGTGCGCCAGACCTGATAGGCCTGGACCTGAAGGTCATCCTGCTCTCCCCCTTGCCGCAACTGGTCGGCGATGATGTCTTTTCGTTGCGAGAAGTAATTCCCGGGGAAGAACTCTATAGGTTTGTTCTTGTAGTATCCGAAGATGATTCGGCCGCCGCCCCCTGCACGGGATATGGCCGGACCACCGAGAAAGGTCACCGCGATTACGATCAATATTCCTACGCTGAAGGCATACAGAATGGGATGAGTCTCTTTTCGCTTCTCAGCGACATTTGTATCTTTTTGTCTGCGCCTGCGGGTCGTTCTTCGCATCTCTCTTGAGGGCATGAATTATCCTTTTGTTCGATCTATAAGCAGGTTAGAAAATATCACCGAAGTCCCGAAAATGTCAATCTCGATTTCAAATTGACGGTAGTGTAGAGTTCAGCGGGTACCTCGTTTGCTAATACAGTGTATCACCGTCATGGGGGTTGTGTGCAATTTTTAAAGTAAAACTTTCAAATTTCGGGTTTTCCCAATGGTCGCCGGTACTATTATTGTCGGCTG
>JAGLQP010000439.1 GCA_023136785.1 Spirochaetales bacterium | reverse complement strand
TGACAATCGGTACCGGGCAGGCTGATGTCACGGTTTCAAATCCTTCCTCCACGTAGTAGGTCTTCACATAGTGGGCCCCAAGCTCGGCGCAGATCCGGGTGGCCAGACGGAAGTACTTGGCGTTTCTCTCCAGCTCCCGCCCCACCGCCGTGACCGCCATGGTGGGAATCCCGTAGCGAAGCCCCGCGTCCACCAGCCTGGTCATGTTCACCACCGAGCGGGATTCGAACTGCCCGCCGATGAACACCTGGATCGCCGTTGCACACACTCCCAGACGGATGCAGTCTTCCATGTCCATGGCGATCTGCTCGTCGGAGAGCTCCTTGAGTATGCTCGGACCCCCGGAGGCTCGGATCACTATCGGTTTGGTCACCGACGGCGGAACGATTGTGCGGAGTATACCCCGAGTCAGCATCAGCACGTCGGCCTCCGGGACCAGCGGCATGATGTTTACGTCGATCCTCTCCAGTCCCGATGTCGGGCCCTGAAAGTAGCCGTGGTCGATGGCCAGCATCACTGTCCGGCCGTCTTCGGGATTGAAGATCCGGGCCAATCTGTTCTTCATCCCCCAATCCAGCTCGGTCGAACCTTTCAGAAAAAACAATTCCGATTTCTGGGGTATATCCACGTGGTAGGTTTTTCCTTCTTTATCCACTTCAGGCATGACATTTACCTCCTGTATTCATTAACACTTGTTTCCTCGCGATAAAAAGACCTCTGTTCCGTACCGAGAAATCACGTCTTCGGGTAGCTGAGATCCTCGAAATCCTCCAGCTTCAGCCCCTTTTCTTCGATTTCCTTGAGGATCAACTCGGTGGCCCAACGGGCTCCGTCTCCGACAACGGCACAGCACCCATCTTCACGCTCATGGGCTCCGGCATCTCTGAACTGCTGCTTCTGCTCGTCGTCTCTCAAATTAAATGCTCGGCCGTAGATTTTCTTATGTATCGCCGAGCAAATCACGGTACCGTACTTCTCCATGAACGTGTCGTGTAGCGCCGCGGCCATTCTGAAGGACACGTATTTATCCTCGCGCCCCTTCGTGCTCGCCTCTTCCTCCCGTGTCCGGCCGAAGAACAAGCTCATCGCCATAATACCACCGGAGTACCCGCCGCAAAGACCGTCGATACACTCCCCCGCTCCCCCGGCAAGGCCACTGGCCGCTTTGTACACGAAATCGTTCCGAATGTTCAGGGCGTCCTGAACCCCGGCGAGAGCGCACTGAGCACATCCTCTGACGTTGCGCTCCCCGTCAAAGCCCTGCTTATAGGCTTTGTCCAACATTTCCTGTTTGTTCATTGAATCCTCCAAATGATGAAGATGTTGTTTAGGCTGCTTTTTTGTCTTTTTTCCACTGAACTATTTATAGGTGGCCCCACCATCAACGATGATGTTCTGTCCGGTAATGAACCCGGCATACTCGGAGGCGAGGAACAGCACCGTGTAGGCCACATCCTCCGGTGTACCAAAGCGTCCGACCGGAATTCGTTTTATGTATTCCTTTCTCCTCTCCGAGTCAGGCTCTTTATCCCGCAGAAGATCAGTTTCTATAAGAGCAGGCAGCACTGCATTCACGGTAATACCCAGCGGAGCAAGCTCCTTGGAGAGGGCTCTGACCAAACCGTTGATACCCGCCTTTGCCGCTGAATAAAAGGCTGAGCCTCCCCCGCCGGTGATCGAGCCGGCCGATCCGATATAGATGATTCTGCCCGCCTTCTGGGAGATCATATACTTGCTGGCCGATTGGGTGGCATAGAAGGCACCACTGAGATTCACCTCGATCCCGCTCTTCCACAGGTCAACGGGAAGCTCAGACATTTTCGCAGATTTCGTAAACCCGGCGCTGTTGATCAGAATATCGAGGCGTCCGAAGTGTTCTACTGTCCTGGTACAGAGCTCATCCATGGCCTCGGGTGAGGTGATGTCTCCTGCAAAGGATTCGCACCCTCCTCCCCGGCGTCGGATTTCCTCTTCGACCTGTTTCAAGCCCTCGATATCTTTCTCAACCGGAAGATAGTCGATCATGACGTTTGCACCGGAAGCGGCAAATACAACACTGATCGCCGCACCGATCCCACGGCTGCCGCCTGTAACGACCGCTGTTTTCCCTTTGAAGTCGAAGTTCACGGATTCCGATCCTCTACTCTCTATTGATTTTCACTCTGGTTTGCGATTATCAGCTCGATGCCTCGATCGGCGAGTATTTTACGGTACTCTTCGGGTATACCGCCATCGGTGATGATCGTATCGACCTCATCTAGACCGGCAAAATGAGTGACGCTGATCTTGCCGAATTTGCTTGAATCGGTGACCAGAATGATCTGCCTGGCCGAGCGAATCATCTCTCTCTTGATATCCGCCTCGTAGTAAAAAT
>JAGLQP010000438.1 GCA_023136785.1 Spirochaetales bacterium | reverse complement strand
GCCGTACCGGACCCGTATCTGGGCTACTTGGTCGATCCGGATACCGGCCTGCCGTCCACCGATGCCGATGCCATCACGGACTACTTATACGCCCTGAGCCAGGGTGAGTCGATTCCCGATCAGTACCTCATGGACTACACGGTCTGGAAGTTTTCCCTGGGTTTTACCACAGGCTACCGCTACTCCACCCCCCTCGGCTGGCTGGGGATACGGTCGGGAATCAGCACCAGTCTGGAACAGATCACCTACGACGCCGATCTGTTCCGGCCCTTCGACCCGGTGCTCCGGGAGGGCAACGACGCCTGGAAAAATGTGAACAAGCTGGGGGTGACCCTGTACTGGGACAAACGGGACTACTTCCTCAATCCCTCCAAAGGGTTCTACATCGGCCAGGGAGTCACCTTCGCCGTGGGTTTTCCCTTGGGGACCCGGGAGTATATCCGTACGGACTCGACCCTGGAGGGCTTTCTGACTCTTGTTGACATTCCCGCCTTCGAGAACTGGAACTTCAAATTGGTGCTGGCGGCCCATTCCTCCTGGTCCTTCATCTTTCCCCAGTTTTGGCGGGAGGATGTAATCGCCATTACCAACGACCTGTTGTACGTCGATGGTTGGAACATCGCCCGGGGTTGGCCGCTGGAGCGGGACTTGAAGGCGTTGTGGGATAATCGTCTCGAGCTGCGCATGC
This sequence comes from Spirochaetales bacterium, assembly GCA_023136785.1. Taxonomy (GTDB): domain Bacteria; phylum Spirochaetota; class Spirochaetia; order SZUA-6; family DRHE01; genus JAFGQJ01. Next base: position 1,689 of record JAGLQP010000438.1, on the reverse strand, counting down.
CGATCGCCGAGCAGCTGCTCTGGTGGGTGTTCTTTTTGGACGGGATAGTCGCCGCTCCGGAAATCGCCGATTTGAAGGGGATGACGCTGGATGATTTCAGGTTCAGCGTCGGCGGGGGCTTGCGGTTTACCATCCCACAGTTTCCGATTCGCCTGTACCTGGCCAAGCGCTTTCGAATCTTGGATGGAAAAATCGTGCCCGAAGTTGGAGATCTGCCCTTCTTCGGTACGACCGTTGAATTCGTCATATCCCTGGGCGGAGACACATTCTTTTAGGAGAAAAATTATGAAGAGAGCTGGCATAGGGTTACTCGTAGTTCTTGCCGGGCTGCCCTTGTTCGCCGAGCGGATAACCAAGGTAGGAATTCTGGACATCGAAAAGGTGTACGCGATTTATTTTCGAGAATCGAAAGCGGTGAAGGAGCTGCAGAATCTGCGTTCCGATGTGCTGCGGGCGATCAACAGGATCGATGAGGAAATCCTTTTCTTGGAGTCCCAGAAACTGGATGCGGAGAGCAGGGGTGACGGGGAGGCCGCGTTGAGGTTGGATACGGAGATTTTTCAGAAGCGGCAGTATCGGGATGACTACCGGCGAATCAAGATGGACCAGATTCGCAAACGTTCGGAGAACCTGTATAAATCCGACGAGTTTCTGGATGAGCTGCTCCAGGCGATTGAATATATTGCCGAGAGTGGAGGTTATTCTCTTGTTCTCAACTCCAGCGGCCAGTTTTCCCAGTTCTTCTTTTTCTACACCAAAGAGGTGGATATCACCGAAATGGTCATTCAAGAGCTGATGCGCCGGGCCGGGCAGAGCTACGACGGACAGTAGGATGAGCAGGATCCTGGCGGTTGATTTGGGAAGCAAGCGAGTCGGGCTTGCCATTACCGATCCCCTTAGGATGATTGCCTCTCCCTTTAAAACCCTCCACTACCGTTCTGAAAAACAACTGGTAGCCGATCTGTTGGCTGTGATCGAGGCCAATGCCGTCGAAACCGTGGTGATCGGCCTTCCCCTGCACGAGGACGGCGGGGAGAGCGGGGGATGTACCCGTTCGCGCACCTTTGCCGCCAAGCTGAATCGCCGCGGGGTGGATACGGTCCTTTGGGATGAACGCTACACCAGCCGGGATGCGGAGGAGAGTTTGAGGCGCTGCGGTCTGAATCGCAAACGAGCTCTCTCTAAGATCGACAGTATTGCCGCCTCCTATATTCTGGAGGATTATCTCTCTGAGATTCGAAACCGATGAGAATTGCCGTTTCCTGAAGTGATTTAGAAAGTAAGCCCCTCTCGCTCAAACCTTTTTAGGACTTCAGACAAAGATATCCACGGTCCGCTCGAGATTTTCCACCTCCGGAGGGGGCGGTGGCGCCTCGGGAGTGGTCTGCGGTTGCGGCGGGGGTGGTTCGGGCGGCGGCTGCGACGGGGGAACGTAGCTTTGGTCGATACTTCCTACATCCATATTGTACTCTCCATCCTCTTTAATATAATCTATACGTATGCCCCCGACAACCCCCATGATGCGCCAATACCGGAACATAAAGAGCAAGCACCGGGATACGATTCTCTTCTTCCGTCTGGGGGATTTCTATGAGATGTTCGAGCAGGACGCCGCCGAAGCCTCCCATTTGCTCGATTTGACCCTTACCAAGAGAAACGGGGTACCCATGTGCGGGATTCCCTATCATG
>JAGLQP010000437.1 GCA_023136785.1 Spirochaetales bacterium | reverse complement strand
CCGTCCGCCACGTAGCTGTCGTAAAGGGCCGTCAGGGGAGCGTTGCCGCTGGTTACGATAATGCCCTTGTCCCGGGCTTCCTTGACCAGGGGCGCGAAGGCGTCGGAGCCGGGATGGCCCATGATCTCGATGCCGTCCGGAGTGGCCGCCAGGGCTTCCTTGAACTGGGCGATCATCTTCTCAGGCTGCCACCCTGAATACTGCTCGATCAGCTTGACGCCGAATGCCTTGGCCGCATCCTTTGCTCCGTTTGCACGAGCGATGGTGGCCGGGCCTCCGGGAGGACCCCCGCACTGGAAGTAAATGGTCATTCCGTCGCCCAGTTTCTCCTCTTTGGGAGCCTCGGGCGCCGCGGCCTCTTCAGCCTTTTCGCAGCCCATCATTCCTGCCATCAGGAACAGAACTGCCAGAAAGACCAGTCCGATTTTCAGATGTTTCTTCATCTCTTTCCTCCTTGTGATAAGGTTTTATTATGGTCAATCCTCTTAAGAGGAGTCGCCACCTTTTTGTTTTCTAAAGGCGAAGCTCAAGAATGAAACGGCGCTTAAGCCCGTGCTCCGGCCCAGAGCACTGTGCAGCGCGACAGCCAGAATCAGCACCAGACCGACAACGAATCGGGTCCAAAAGCCGCCCAGACCCGTGGCCACAATACCGGCTTCCAGAGATCCGACGATAAAGGAACCGAAAAAGGTTCCAAAGATCGAGCCTTTACCACCGAAAATCGAGGTGCCACCGATGAATACGGCCGCCATGGTAATGAGCAGCATACCTGATCCCTGGGTGGTCCAGAATGTTGCCATCTCCAAGGTCAGAATAACGGCTGACAAGGCCGCCAACGTACCCATGAGGGTAAAGAGGATGATTTTGGTGCCGGGTACGTTAACCCCCATGACCCGGGCGACTTCACTGTTGTCACCGATAAACAGCACATGCTCACCGAACTTGTGCCGGTTGAGAATGAACCAGAGAACGACAGCCACCAGTAGCGCCCAGAGCACTTGGGCCGGTAAAACACCGCCAATACGACCAACAAATAACCTGTGGATGAACTCATTACGTACATCCCGAACATTCCAGGCCAGTCCGCCGGAAAGAATAACGGTCAGACCACTCCATAAAAATTGCCCGCCCAGAGTGGCAATAATCGAAGGGATTCCCACGATCGCTACCAGGACACCGTTGACAAATCCCACTGCAGCTCCGGCGATCAGAGCCACAATAAAGGGCATCAGCGTTTGCCCGGTGTTTTTGTAGAGGGAGGCAAAAATGAATCCGGAGAAGGCAATGATCGAGGGAAAGGAGAGATCTATTTCACCGGCGGCCACGACCAGAGTTAATCCCAAACCCAGAATCAGCGGGATCGGTACGGTGGACATAAAGGACTGATAGATCCGGTATCCGAGGAAGGTTTCCGGTGCCGTAATCATAAAGACCACCACGATGACGATATACACCAGAATAATGGGTAGGGCTTCGATGCTGGTCAAACCTCTGCTTTCACCTTTGATGTCGATTTTGGCCATCTTCAGCTCACCACCTTTTCCGTGGAGTACTTGAGCATAAACTCGTCCAGCTCTTGCAGGGAAATGTCACTTTTTTGAAAATTGGCCACAATTTCTCCCCGATCGATAATGACAAATCGATCGGCTACCTTGTACACATGGGAAATGGTATGGGAAATGTAGACACAGGCCCGTCCCGATTCCTTAATTTTCTGGGTAAAGTTGAGCACTTTCTGAACTTCTTTGAGGGACAGGGCTGCTGTGGGCTCATCGAGGATGATCAGATCGGCATCGAAATACATGGCCCGCCCAATGGCGATGCCCTGCCGCTCGCCGCCGGACAGCTTACTGACCTGTGAATCTACGGTAATGCCTGCACCCCGAAATCCGATCAAATCCAACATGATATGTTGGGCCAGTTCCTTCTCCTTACGGATATTAATAAAACCGAAGGGGTAGGTGATTTGACGACCGATAAAGAAATTCCGCCAGAGAGGCTGTTTCTCTCCCAGCGATCGTTCCTGGAACACCGTCTCGATACCGAAGCGGTGGGCTTTTCGTACGTTGTAGTGCCGGTGGGAGACCTTTTTGTCCCGGATATAGAGCTCTCCGCTGGTGGGCGGAAAGACGCCGGTCATGATCTTGACCATGGTGGATTTGCCGGCTCCGTTGTCACCGATAAGACCGATTACTTCGTTGGCCCCCACATCGAAATTGATCCCTTTCAAGGCCTCGACCTTGCCAAAGGATTTGCGTACGTCGATCATCCTGAAGACATGTTTATAGTTCTTGTTATCCGGCATACGACATTCTCTTCATAATAAATATCTTGTTATAGTTTAGTCCTTGTGGCACGAAGAGCGCAAATAGAAATCAAGAGAAAG
>JAGLQP010000436.1 GCA_023136785.1 Spirochaetales bacterium | reverse complement strand
TCGGCCTCGTCGGCCTGTTCTTCTGCGACCAACCGCCGTGCGCAGGCGTCGAAGATCTGGGCATTGATCATGATCCGATGCTTCTGTTGGGGAAACGGCAGGAAAGCTGCCAGCCGCTTGATCAATTGATGATCATTTCCGTTCAAGGCCAGGGTCGGCAGCAGGAAGTAATAGACCTCGGCAGAGCTCACTCGAAGCTCCCGCAGCAGTGTCCTGCTTCGAATCAAAAACAGCAGGAACAGAATGAGCATGGACACGGCAAGCAGGAGAGCAAAAACCATGACGAAATCGATTACTTCAAATGCGCGCTGTTGATCGAGGGTCTTGGTTAGAGCGGTCAACATTTTCTTTGCCGTCCAGAAAAATCGTTTTACTCGTCGGGCTACCGGACGTACAGCTTGGATATCCTGGTTTTATTGTAGGTTTACCCATAGCATTTGTCAATTTTCCTCGTCTACCTATAGCGCGCGCGTCTACCCTACACTTCCCTATCTGAGCGGGGAACTGATCATCCTCTACAAAAAAAAGGATAAAGAGAGAGATAGATGTGGTAGAATTGGTAGAGGAAACCGGAGGTAGGAAATATGGGTGCAAGGAAAATCGTAGGAATCGTCTTCATCATTGTCGGGGTAACGGCGCTGGTTGTGTTCTTGCTTGCCGACATTCTTGGGTACGGCCAGCCGGGTTTTGGGATTCGCCAAATCATCGGTACCAGCGCCGGGGCAGCTGCTGTGGTGGTCGGCCTGGTTTTTCTGGTGATCAAGAAATAGAACTGCTCTGCTATCCCGGGGTCGGGGAGTAGTAATCCTCAGTGGCTGGATCTGCAGTCGTTACTACCCGGTCTTGGAGCGGATGCGGTGGTTGAGCCCGGCACCTAATGCTGCGCCGCAGACAGCTCCAAACAAGTCCGCGGTAAGGTCCAAGATCTCAGGCTGGCGATGGGTGAATATCTGAAGGATCTCGATCACGCCTCCATAGGCCAAACAAAGCGCGGCAACTAGCAGCACGGTGCTGAGTTTTTTCCCCTCGAATAAGGAGGTAAAGAGCAGGAAGCTCAGCACCGCGTAGGCGATGAAATGAGCGATCTTGTCGGCAAAGTGAAAACCACCGGGAATTTCCGGCGGGCTGGGAACGAGCGACAGGACAAGGATCGATACGGTCACAACGATGGTCAGGATGCGCCAGAAGCGTTTGCTCAACATGGACCTGAGTATCCAGAGTATCATCGAGGCGGTCAAGAGGTGGGTTTTTACTCTTCTGACAGGTAGTTTTTGATCGATTCCCCGATTTCGTCGGCCATGCTGCCGTCTACTCGATCCGTAGTGGCAATGATCACGACTTCTCCGGTTTTCGTATCCACAAATCGTACACTCGCCGAACTTCCGTAGTAGTAGCCCTTGCCGGCCAGGCTATACCCGGGATTGTACGTGTAGTTTATGGTCCCGAACACCAAATAGTCGATGTTTAACACCTGTTGGACAGCTTCCCAGTCTTCTTCGGGAATCAGACCTTGCAGGTGTAAACCATGTTCCTGAAAAATCAGACTTTCAATGATCACGAATCCAATATCTTGAAGCTTCATGCTGAGCTTGTCCGCTTCGGAAATATCCATGGTTCGATCCGGATTACCCAGCACGGTGAAAGGCAGAACGGCAACCCGTAGACCCGGACTGAAATCGAAATCGGGATTACTCACTGTTTTGGCGGTTGATCCCGGGACAACAACTGTTTCCACTGTTGTACACGCCCAAACAGAGAAAAACGTAATAAAGAGGATAAGGATTTTGCGCACAATCTCACCCTTCACAATCATACTGGTATCCTGCGGAGCTTCGTGTTCTTTGACTGCGGCGTCCACAATCCAAACGGAAAGATCTGTGGCCCAATAGTTAGCATTTTATCACTCTATCGCTCTTCTTTCCATCTCGTGGGAATCCTATCGGCGCAACGGTTTGCACACAGGTGCAGTCGCGTCTGTGCCGGTCAAACGATTGCACTCATAGTTTGAGCCGTATTATGGTTGAACTATCAGGAGAACGCCGATGAAAATGAGATTTCTGATTGTAGTTATCCTTTCCCTGCTCGTTGCCGCGACCACAGGCTGTCTGTTTCTTCCTGCTCCCAGGCAGGTCCCTTACGCGGATACCATGCCGATCCAAGCCAGGCCCCTGCAGGAAGAGGAGGAGCTGCCACCGGCAGACGAAATCCCGGGCTTGAGTACTGACGAGAAGGCGGTCTACGAAGTCTACCGGCAGAGCAACAGGGCGGTGGTAAACATCACCTCCGTGAGCGTACGCTACAACTGGTTTCTCCAGCCCGTGCCTCAAGAAGGCACCGGCTCCGGATCGATCATCGACGCCGAGGGCATCGTGCTGACCAACTACCAC
>JAGLQP010000435.1 GCA_023136785.1 Spirochaetales bacterium | reverse complement strand
GGAGGAAGCCGACGGACCGCGGTCTGTATATCTTTGTAGCTAACAGGACGTTGTGCAATCAGGTACTGGACATCGCTTTGATCAACCTCATCATAGCGAATGAGTTTGCTGGCGATCAAATCGGGAATCGAAACCGTCTTTACTGTGAGAAAACGACCGCGCCAAAGCAGGATCTCGGAGTCCGGTTGCGGTACGGCGAGACACAAGCGAAGGCCGGATACCCATTCGATGTGGTTTTGCTGAGAAGATTCCTCGGGGTTGAACGGCAGTCCCGCTGCTTCGGCAGCTCGGCGAAGCTCTCCCATGTCAGCCTGCGAGTATGGTCCCGCTATATCGATATCTAGACTGGTTCTGTCAGGCTCATCGAGCAGGATGAACGCGGCGGCCCCGTACACGCACAGGGAGGATGGATTCTGGAGCGCCTGGTCGATTTTTTCCAGGTAGGAAACCAATTCCTTCTTGTCCATCGATGTGACTATACCGATCTTCCCGTTGGCATACAAGGGATGATAAGCAGGCGATAGATGCAACTCAGTTGCAAAAACACCACAGGCTCGTTATACTGGGCCGATTCCGTGATGATGCGAAAGATCCTCATACCTCTACTCTCGATCCTGCTGTTTTTCGCCCAGTTTCCCGTCCGGAGCGATACCGTGGCTGTGGCAGGGGGTCTGTTTCCCTGCGTAAGTGAGCTGGCCGATCTCTACAACGATAGGGTCGGGGAGTCTCCCGGTCTGGTCGTCGGTTCTTCCGGCAAGTTGGCCAGTCAGATCGCGGCGGGTGCTCCCTTCGGGTTGTTCATTTCGGCAAATCTGGAGTGGCTCCACTACCTCGAGGAAAAGGGTCTGGTCGGAGAAATCGTTGCTTTCGCCTCCAGTCCTCTCGTGCTGTGGTGGTCGCGGGACCGCCGGCCCGACCCAAATGTTTTCCGCGGACCTGTCCGGGTTGCGATCGTAGATCCGGCACTTGGTCCCTTTGGATCGACAGCCCGACGCTACCTCGAGAATCTCGAGACCTACGCCGCCTTGCTTAAAGAAAAGCGTCTGATCGTCACCTCCACGGCTCTGCAGTCCGCCCTGGCTGCAAAAAGCGGGGCTGCGGATCTGGCCTTCACTTCCATGTCTGTAGCAAAGAAGATCGCTGCGGATTTCCGATCCCCGGGAAGCGCGGTCGTGATTCCCGGCTATGATCTGGTTCACGCCGGAGCCCTAATACACGATCGAAGCAGTGCCGCGATCGAGGCTTTTTGGGAGTACCTACGTTCCGAAGAAGCGGAAGCCGTGTGGCAGAGATGGGGTTTCACTTTGGAGCCCGGAGAATAATGAGGATCCGAAAATGAGCAAGGCCCTGGTAATCAGTCTATACGTATTGGCCTTGGATGTCCCTCTGCTGCTCGTTCTGGGAACGATCCTAGGCTGGGTTTTTAGTCGGAAGAAGTTCGTTGGCCGGGAAATCCTGTTGATTCTCGTCCTGCTTCCCGTAGCTCTCCCGCCATCTGTCCTGGGATTGTACCTTCTGCTCTTCTTCGGCCAGGTCCCTTTCTTGCAGCCATTGGGTTTGCTGTTCTCCTTTCCCGGCGCTGCCCTTGCTGCACTGATTCCCTCGCTTCCTATCATGGTGCAGGCGTCCCGTTCCGGTTTGGCTTCGGTTCCTGAGCATTTGGAGGAGGCGGCCCGTACTCTCGGAGACGGTCATTGGCGTGTATTTTGGCGCGTTAGCCTGCCCTTGAGCCGCCGGAGCCTGGTCGCGGGAATCGCTTTGGCCGCGGCCCGGGCGCTGGGCGATTTCGGGCTGACCTTGATGATTGCCGGAAACATTCCGGGTCGAACCCAAACCCTGCCATTGTACATCTACAGCCAGATCGAGGCGCTGGAGTTCGGCAAGGCGAATGTCGCCGCTGTCCTGCTCATTGCCGTCGGGATCGCCAGTCTTGCCCTGGTCAAACGCATGGAGAAGGGAAGGCATGAGCGCTTACTTTGAAGCTTCATTACGGCACAGGATCGGAAACTTCGATCTGGACGTGGAGCTGGCCCTGGAACGGGAGATCGGGGTCCTCTTCGGGCCCAGCGCTGCGGGAAAGAGTCTGACCCTCCGTCTGATTGCAGGATTGGCGCATCCCCAAAACGGCACCGTGCGTTTGGGCCGGCGGCTGCTCCTGGAGACGCCGGGGGGACCGGTGCTGCCGGCACACAAACGAAAGATCGGACTGGTCCATCAGGATCTCAGTCTTTTTCCTCATCTGACTGTACTGGAAAATGTAGCCTATGGAGTTCGAGGCGAAAAGCAAGCCGTCGGAGTCTGGGTGAAAAAGATGCATTTGACCGGGGTCGAGGATCGCTATCCCCATCAGCTCTCCGGCGGGCAGCAGCAGAGGGTGGCCATCGCCCGGGCCATCGC
>JAGLQP010000434.1 GCA_023136785.1 Spirochaetales bacterium | reverse complement strand
CGCAGTCCATGACCAGCCCGATGGTTCCGGTCGGCGCGATCGCGGTGACCTGAGCGTTGCGGTAGCCGTGGCTCTCCCCCTGCTGCAGAGCCTGGTCCCAGACACGCCGGGCCGCCTCGAGCAGCTGGGAGTGACAGGCTTTCGGGTCCAATGCTTTGGGGAATACGGTCAGGCCTTCGTACTCCCCCTCATCCGCGCTGTAGACGGCCCGGCGATGATTGCGGATCACCCGCAGCATGTGTTCCCGGTTGGTTTGAAAGCGGGGGAAGGGTCCGAGCTGTTCGGCCAGCTGGGCGGAGGTCAGGTAGGCCTGCCCGCTGAGCAGGGCAGTCAAACAGGCGGCCAGGCCGCGTCCCTGTTCGCTGTCGTAGGGGATGCCCATCACCATGAGCAGACTGCCCAGGTTGGCAAAACCCAATCCCAGGGTGCGATACTCATAGCTCTTTCTGGCGATCTCCGGAGTGGGAAACTGAGCCATCAGCACGCTGATCTCCAGCACGATCGTCCAGATGTGAATCGCGTGGAGCAGAGCATCGACATCGAAGCGGCCCGTTTCGGTGTCGTAGAAGACCATCAGGTTGAGGGAGGCCAGGTTACAGGCCGTGTCGTCGAGAAACATGTACTCCGAGCAGGGATTGGAGGCCCGGATTTCCCCATCCGCGGGGCAGGTGTGCCATTCGTTGATGGTCGAGTGATACTGTATCCCCGGATCGGCGCAGTTCCAGGCTGCGTAGGCGATCTGATCCCAAATTTTACGGGTCTTGAGTTTGATCTTCAGGGAGGGATCCACCCGCCCGGTCAGGACCCAGGGTCCGTCCTCGATCACTCTCTGCATAAACTCCGAGCTCAGCCGGACGGAGTTGTTGGAAGACTGACCGCTGACCGTGTTGTAGGCTTCCTCATCCCACTCGGTGGTGTACTCCTCGATATCCAGGCCCCGCATCCCCTGTGATAGGAGCTGAAGAACCCGGTAGATGTAGCCCGGCGGCACCGTCTCCGCCAGGGCCCGGCGTATCGCTTCCCGCAGCCGGGGATTCGTATCCGGGTCGAAAGCCGCCCTGTCCGCATCGGGACCTTGGGCGCCGGTCACCGCCTGCTCGATCAGCCGGGTGTGTTTTTTCAACACCTTGCTGCCGATCACCAGGGACACGACTTTCTGCTCTTCCTCCACCTTCCAGTTGATGTAGTCTTCCACATCGGGGTGATCCGCATCCAGGGTCACCATGCGGGCGGCCCGGCGGGTTGTTCCCCCGCTCTTGATCGCCGAGGCGGAACGATCGCCTACCTTGAGAAAGGACAGAAGGCCGGAGGAAATCCCGCCCCCGCTCAGAGGTTCCTGTTTGGCCCGCAGACGGGAGTAGTTCGTCCCGGTCCCGGATCCGTACTTGAACAGGCGTGCCTCGCTGGTAATCAGGTCCATGATGCCGCCCTGGTTCACCAGGTCGTCATTCACGGAGATGATGAAGCAGTTGTGGACCAGGATGTTGTTGGACAGGTACTGCCCGCTCTTGGTCTGGATATCGTAGACTTTCATGAGCCCCAAGAACTCGATTCGTTGAACGGGTTCTTCCCGGACAGAGGGAATCATCTTCCCCGGAAAGGCGTCTGAACAAGCGACATCCAGCTTCCCTCGTTTGTCCTCGGAGATGAAACCGATCAGCTCACGAAAGCTGAGACGAGCTTGCGAGTAACCGATAGACAGCTGGTAGGCAGTTCTTCTGTTAATCCGTTTCTCTCGACAGGCGTGCACCCGGGCGTAGACGCCGAGGATCAGGAGAAGCGTTAGCACATCCCGTATCAGTCCAGGAGAAGTATTGGTCAGCACCACATCGGACGTGCAGGTTTTTCTGCTGCGGAGCCTAACCGTACCGTCCGCCTGGAACAGCGAACACAAATACGCCGTCTGGACGGCTCTTCCTCCCTTGAGAATGGCATCTGGCACGGTCCGTTCGTCAGCTCCATCGAGCAGAGCAAATCTGTCCACGAACTCACGGAGGGGCTCGCCATACAGCCGGATCCGTTTTATGTCGAGCTCCCGATTCTCCGCCTTCACGTTTCGCACGTGATAGTGTACGCCAGGGAACACCCGCTGGATTCGTTCCATGACGTATTGGAACTCCTGGTCGTTAACAGTCATCAACTCCATGGTAAGACTACGGTTGCCGCCGCTAGTGTATTGACCTACGAAACCGTCGCCGTGAAGCCATCCGACTAGAGCCGCTTCGTCAACCATTCGAGGCGCCGGAAGCTCGGAATCCCGGGTGTTGGTGGCTGTCGAAAGACGTAGGCACATGCCGGGCTCAAGTTCATCTACACGAAGCCATCCTCCCTGGGTTCGTCGTTCGGCGGCGGCAAACACGAGATGGTCCCCAGTAGCTTCCAGGAGAGAACCGTTCTTGAGTAC
>JAGLQP010000433.1 GCA_023136785.1 Spirochaetales bacterium | reverse complement strand
TCCCTGGACATCGAAATCACCTCGCCCGAGGAGGAGCCCCAAGGGATCACCTCCCAGGATCGGGAAAAATACGAGGAGCTTGCCGGTTGGGTACGGGATATTTCCCTTCTCCAGAGCTCGTCTGAAGCATTCTTGAAGGCGGGAGAGCGAAGCGGAATTCTACAGATAACCCGGCAGGGTCTGCAGCTTCTCTTTGACGTAAAGTACATCTTCTTCTTTCAATACAGGGAGGACAGCTTACTCGGTGTGGCAATGGGAAGTGAGGACCAGGAGGATGTCATCCGGGAGCTGACCGTGCCGTTTCGCGAACAGAGCAGCCTGCTGGTGAAAGCCCTGACACAACAGAGGATCCTGGACACCTTCGACACGCAATCTGCTCTGAGTATACTCGACGAGCAATTGGTTCGCTTCCTCGGCGGAGAAGGGATGGTCTGCCTGCCGATGCAGGTCGGCAAGGAGCGTCTTGGTGTGCTGATTCTGGGTATCCGGAGCGGCAAACGGGATGTGCTGCTGACAAAGCGAAGGCTATTGACCATGTTCCTCAATCTTTCCGCGCTCGCCCTGCACCGCTTCCAGGCCCGGGAGACGCAGACCGAACGCATTCGGGAAGAGAGGTTGTCCGCCACCTCGATGCTCGCCAAGAAAGTGGTTCATGAAGCACGCAATCCACTCGGGATCATCAACAACTATCTGAGCATTCTGGCCAAGAAACTGTCCGACAATGAATCGGCCCAAGAGGATCTGCGCATCGTACGGGAGGAAATTCGGCGGGTAACCCAGATCATCGGCGAACTGTCCAGTTTCTCTCAAGCGCCGGAGAGCGTGAAGGAACCTGTGGATATCAACGGGATTCTCCGAGATCTGGCCCGGATATCTCAGGAATCACTCGAGCAGAAATCGGGGATCAATCTCGATCTGAAACTCGAGCAGAACCTTCCTCTGATCAACTCGGACTCCAACAAGCTGAAACAGGTGTTCATCAACCTGTTGAAAAACGCAGCCGAAGCCATGCCCAATGGAGGCGGGGTGCATCTTGAAACCCGGTACCGTGACGGCGAGCCGCCGAGCATCGAGATCCTGGTGCGCGACCAGGGAGGCGGGATCCCCAAGGCGGTACAAGCCACTCTTTTTGAACCTTTCACCAGCTCGAAAGGCCATGAGGGTTTGGGACTTTCCATAGCACATGGAATCATCACGGAGTTGGGCGGGCGGCTGACCTACGATACGGGGAAAGCGGGAACGACCTTCCTGGTCCGCCTTCCTATCTGACTCACCAGGTTCCAAAGGATGGGTTGTTCCCCGTGAGGTTGACATAGAACGACAATAATACTAAACTTATGTTTAGTATTATGGTAGCGAATGCCTCACAGCCATCCCTTCATTTCACATCCTGTTTCTCCTTCGGATACGGGATTCTCACTCCCGAGACGATCTGTCGCAGGGCAAAGCTGCGGGGGTACGGGGCCGTCGGGCTGGTGGACCGACACAACTTCTACGGTCTGGTTCGTTTCCTGAAGGCAGCCGAGCGGGAAGGTGTTCAACCGGTAGTCGGAATGACCTTGCTTCGGGAAGGAAGCCGGGCCTGCACCGCCTATGTTCTGGACCGACGGGGTTTTGTCAGGTTGAACCAGATCGTCTCCCATCGGGGACAGGGCGATCTTCTGGAGGACCTGCAGGGCCAAGGGTGGTCCGGGCTTGCCCTGGCCAGTGACGATCCTGGGTTCCTGCAAAGCTTAAGCCGGAAGGAGCGCAGGGGATTGTACGTGAAGCTGACCTACGGTCTGCCTTTCAGCGAGCTGCTCCGTTTCTCCCGATTGAGCGGCTTGCCCACTCTGGCGGTGAACGATGCCCTGAGCACGGACGGGAGAGACGATTGGATCGGCGACTTGCTCCGCAGCATCTCCCGATGCGCTTCGGTGGAGGAACTGCCCGCATCGCGGCGCATCCAGCCCCATCAGCACCTCGTCGACCCCGGTGAGATGGAACGCTATTTCTCCGCCGTGCCGGAAGCCCTGGAGGCAGCCCGCAGAATCGCCGAACGGGCGGAGAGCGGAACCCTCCTGCCCGCAGAATACGTGTTTCCCAGGTACCGGGGCTTGTCCGAGTCCGATTCTTATCGTCTGCTTCGACGGCTGTGTTGGCTGGGAGCCGGCAGACTTTACGCAGAACATCCCGATCGTCAAAGCAATAGCGCGGGCCTGAGGTCGACCTCCGCTGCGAATGAGCTTCCCCTGTGGAAACGTCGTTTGGATCACGAGCTTCAAGTGATCCGCTGCAAGGGTTTTTCCGGCTACTTCCTGGTGGTACGGGATATCGTCCGCCGTTGTTCGAGGACCTGCGGCCGGGGGAGTTCCGCGGCCAGTATGGTCAGCTATCTGTTGGGAATCACCCACGTGGATCCGCTGCG
>JAGLQP010000432.1 GCA_023136785.1 Spirochaetales bacterium | reverse complement strand
TGCGGCGGTATGCCGATTCTCATCATCGAAGCTATGTAATCGAAGACAACGGTGAGGAGGAAGCCGAGGATCGGACCCAGCCGGAGACCGGTATTTCCGAAGAAATCCTCAAGGGGCTGCGGAGGGTGAACGTTTCCGAGGATGAGAAAAACACCTACATGAAGTGGGCGCTTAAAATCGGGAAGCGGCGGATCGAACAGATCGTTTCCAACCAACATCGGGGAGCCTACGATCGGGCGGCGGAAGTTCTGGGCGCGCTCGCCGAGTGCTTCCTCCTGAACGGTGAGGAGGAAAACAGTCGCCGGATCATCGACGAGTACAGGAACCAGAGGTTCAACCGCTACTCAGCCTTCCGCAGAGAGCTCGATTCGCTTATCGACGCCTCGGGTTTGCTGCACCGGCAGCCGCCGGCCGGTTCCTGAGGCCGACGTTATTGCCACTGAAAATCAGTTGCAACGTGACCGATTGGAGAAAGCAGGAACAATCACATGGAAGTTGAAGCAGTACCAGGATCTGATATTCGAAACATTCGGGATGCGTTCAGCCGCATCATGTTGTACAGCATGAACACCAGCGCCATTTCCATCTTCACATTCTCGAGTCACCGGCGCATGCAACAGACGAACTTCAGATTTCGTTCCGCATGCCCGTACGAGGATTCCGCGGCGTGCGCTTATCGATGCATAGCCGAACAACCTGCTGGTCTTCGTCCGCCCGCCGAGGTGTTGACACGCTGATAATTTTCTGGAGGTCGGCGGGCTGCCGCGGGTCGTGCAGGCCTATTTCAAGGGAGAGGATTACCGGAAAGTGCGCGCTCAAATCGTTGCCGGCAACGAGCAGGACTTTATCCGTCTGTTTGGGGAAGAGTCGATACACATCGTCAAGGGGTGCCTGCGCAGCGTGGCCAACTTTGCGGGCGGCGTCTCTAAGAACACCGCGGTGATTCCTTCGCTCACAACGACGCTAAACGCAAGGATCAACGAGATCTTCACTCGCCTGGAAGGCTGGCACCTGATCATCCGCTCGGAGCAGGGCGGCCCTTCCCCGCAGGGAAGCTACGGCTACCTGCCCAAGAGGTACCTCTTCGATACCGGTGTTCTGCGGCACTTGCGCCAATCGGCGGTGCCTTCGATCCTCGTGGTGGGTACAATTTTGGCTGCAGCACGGAGTCCCCTCGGCGGTGTAGTCGAGAACCAGGTAGCCGTGGACCTGCTGCGATCCTCAAGTGCTGGCGTTTTGTCATGGAGGGCAAGGTGGAAATGACGGATTCCTCGGGTTTAATGCGGGACTAGGACTGGGTCGAGCCTTCGGGCTCCCCGAAAGTTCCCTTCAGCTACACAGAGTCCGACGCGGAATCGATCCTGATGGTCGGTGAAAGTGGTGCATGAAAAAGGGGCGGAGTGCTATAATGTACAGCGAGGGATAGGTTTTTGGAGCTGCCTGTGACCGCGGCAGCTCCCGACCTCACCCTGTACACCATGACCGCGGACCTGGAAACGAAACTCGACCGCCTCACCCGTCTGGTTGGAACCGACGAGGGCTTCTACATCCTGGCCCTTCACGCCTTCATCGAGTACTTCCTGCGCTACGAGAAGAACTACGGCGAGGGGCCGAGCTTCCCGGAGCTGACCTGGGCGTTTCGGGAGGAGCTCCTCCACGACCGGGGGGAGGGGTTCATCGACGGGCTGTACTGCCTCGGCCGGTTTGGCAAGCAGCACATCCTGACCAACAAGGTCCACCACGCCTTCGAGATGATGGATCCGGAGGAGGCCGCCGCCGCCACCCACTTGTTCGTCACCTTCTGCAAGCTGGCGGGCATCGACTCGTTCTCCCAGGTTCACCTGTTGAAGAAGAGCCTCGAGATCTGGAGCGAGCGCACCTCGGTCCTCGAGGCCACTACGGAGATGCGCCGGATGCAGGAGGAGATCCGCAAGCTCCGCAACCGCACCAGGAGTCTGCTGGAGCAGCGTCGGGAGTACGAGGAGTTGAAGGAGCAGCTCGGCGAGTACCAGAATCGGCTGTCCGGTTACGATCGGGAGATCCGGAAAGTTCGAGAGACCGATCGGCACAGGAAAGAGCGGCTGGATCGGCTGCGCCGGGATCGCAACACTCTGATCCAGGAGCGTAACGAGCTTCTCACCCGCATGGAGCGGTACCGGGATCTGGAGCGCTACCTTCGCTGCCTCGGACGGCTTTCCATCTACACCCGCACGCGCATGGACTACGAGCAATCCATCTCCCAGCTTACCCCGGAGCAGGAGCAGATCGTCTCTTCCGTCAATCCCAACAAGAACCTGCTGATCAAGGGGGGAGCAGGGACCGGCAAGTCCCTCGTGCTCATCAAGTGCCTGCGCCGCGCCTTGCTTCAGGGGAAGCTGCCCCTGGGCCAGGAACAGTCGGTGGTGCTGGTC
>JAGLQP010000431.1 GCA_023136785.1 Spirochaetales bacterium | reverse complement strand
CGATGTTGTCGATCTCCGCCTGGACTCCCGTTTCAAAGGATGATTTGAGGTCCTTCGGCAGCACCACGTACATATGCGCCGTGTCCTTCGGCAGGCGGTATCCGTAGTCGTCGAACAACTCGGTTACCCACTCGATATGCCGCTCCTCGGCAGCCATGATATTGGTGAAGGGCCGGATGCTCCCGTACTCTTCGATGATCAGCTCGTACTCCGCCCGGGCCAGGTATTCATCCTGGATCGCGTAGGTCAGCATCTGCTCGACGCTCAGGGCGGTCTTGCCTTCCGCTCCCTTGGCGCCGAAGTCCGCGGTATCCGCGAAGGAAACCAGGGCCGCAGCCAAACTCAGGGCAACGACCAGAACCGTAACTTTCAAGCTTAATCGCTTCATTTGAAAACCTCCTCGTGGTTTTTCTGTTCTTCGAGAGTAATAGTACAGGTGCCGTGTAGAGCCGGCGTGGAGGATATGTGAAGATTGTGTGAAGGAACTTGTATGGGGATTCCCATGTGAGTACTATATTTATACGGAATTATGGCACGGATATTTGTTGTTGAGGATAATGAAGCCCTGAGAGAGGCGGTATGTTCCTACCTGCGGCTGAACGATCATGAGATCGTCGAGTTTCCCCGAGCCGGCGGTGTGCTCGAAGCCGTGGAGACCAAACCGCCGGATCTCATCGTACTGGATGTCATGCTACCCGACGGAGACGGGTTCCTCCTGGCCAGGAAGATCCGCAAAACTCAGGGCCTGCCGATCATTTTCTTGACCGCCAAGGCTTCCGAATCCGACAGGATCACCGGTTTCGAGCTCGGCGCCGACGACTACGTGGTCAAACCTTTCTCTCCGAGAGAGCTCTCCCTGCGGGTGGAAGCGGTCCTGCGCCGCAGCGGGAGTGGTGGGGCGAAGCCCGACGCGGCGATGAGCTGGGTGCTGGGCAAGCAGGTGCTCGAGCTCGACGAGGCGGCCCATAGGGCATCGGTGGCGGGGAACGAGATCAATCTGACCGTGGCGGAGTGGAAGATCCTCTCCTATCTGGCCACCCATTCAGGAGTGGTGGTGGGCAGGGAACGGCTGCTGGGAGAGAGCCTGGACTACCTGGTGGCTGAAGGATCGGAACGGACCGTGGATACCCACATCAAGAACCTGCGGGCCAAGCTGGGCAGCGCCGGATGGATCGAAACGGTGCGAGGGTTTGGCTATCGCTTCTCGGGAACACCGCAGTGAAACACCTCTTCGTGCGCACCCTGATCACGGTACTCGCCGCATTGGTGATCCTTGTCGCGGTGATGGCTGCGGTTTCGGTTGTGGGCTTCCAGCGTTCCCTGGACGAGTGGGCTCGAGCCAAGACCCTCCAACTCGAAGAAGCGGCCCGGGAGATTTTACTCCGCTTTCCGAATCCGGTGACCACCCCGGTGCCTGAAGATGTACCCCTGTTTGTCTACAATGCCAGGGAGGAGCTGATCTTCTCGAATCGGGGTGAAGGCGGGCGCAGGCGGGGCGGCTCCGCTTTCCAGGGCACCGAGGGTGACCTGATAGCCGTCGAGGAACAGGGGGATCTGCTCGGATACTACCACACTGGAAAGATGCAGTTTGAAAACGATGCGGCCAACAACCGTTTTCTCAACTCCCTGCGTCTGACGATCTGGCTCGGTCTTGCCCTGGCTCTGGTAATCGCTGTTCCTTTTACCCTGCTTTTTTCCCGCAGTCTCAGCAGACCGGCGGTTCTTCTGTCCCGCGGTCTGGACCGGATCACCCACGGGGATCTTTCCGTTCGGATACCTGAACGGGGAGCCGAGGAAATCGCCCTGATCGCCCGCTCGGCCAATCGACTGAGCGAACAGCTGCTTCGGGAGAGAGATATCCGCCGGCAGTGGGTGCAGGACATCGCCCACGATCTGCGCACACCGATTGCGGCCATGAGGGCCCAGTTCGAAGGGATGCGGGACGGGGTGCTGGATATCTCCAGCGACCGGATCGTCAAGAGTTTGAAGGAGGTCTCCCGGATCGAAACCCTGGTCGCCGACCTGGAAGAGCTGATGCGCCTGGAATCACCGGAGATGAACGTATCGCTCGAGGAGGTCGGTGCTCCGGCTATTATCGATGAGATCGCCGAGCGTTTCGCCGCCTGCTTGAGAAAAAAGCAGATCCGTTTCGAATCTCGTCACGGGATCGATCGATTTCGGGCGGATCCGGTGCTGCTCCAACGGGCAGTCACCAACTTCTTCGTCAACGCCCTCCGTCATACTCCGCCGAACGGAACAATCGAACTGTCGGTTGAACCCGCCGCTTTAGGAAAAACGTCGATCGTCCTGGCGAACTCGGGAGATCCGATCCCGCCGGCAGATCTGGAGAAGGTCTTCGATCGCCTGTACCGGGGAGAGTACGCCCGCAGCTCCCCCGGCTCCGGCCTGGGTCTGACCATCGCCAAA